>JAIWOS010000079.1 GCA_020217265.1 Thiobacillus sp.
CGAAAAGGCCAAGGCATTGGCCGTTGCTGAATTGATGCTCAATCCGGGCATGGTGGGCCTGTCGATTCTGGATTCGTTGGTGGCTGGGGTGCCCATGGTGACGACGGATTACCCATACCATTCACCCGAGATTGGCTATCTGGATTCGGGGGTGAACGGCGTGATGACCGCGCATGATCCGCAAACATATGCAGCTGCGGTCACAGACCTTCTGCGGCACCCTGCCCGGATCGAAGCCCTGCGGGCCGGCTGCCTGGAATCCGCTGGCAACTATACGATCGAGAAAATGGCGGGGCGCTTCACGCAGGGCATACTCGACTGTCTGGTTGCCAGCCCGCAAGCCAGTCCAGCGGGTGGGAAAGAATAATTTCATGACTTCTCAGGATACTGTGGTGTTCCGTGTATCAGGTGGCTTGCCGGACAGGGTCAATGCTGGCCGCGCGGAACAGTGTTTTAACCGAGCTGCAAGAGGGTGAAACGATGAACATATCGAAACCGGGAATGATCGGACTCTCGCGCGGGATCCTGTTTCTGCTGCTGTCGGTCATGCTGGGCATAGCCTACCTTGACTATGCGACGGACAAGAATGTGGTGGTATGGGGACTCTATTTGCTGCCCGTGGGCATTGCCAGTTGGCTGGGCGGCATGCGCGCGGGCGTGGCGCTTTCCTTGCTGGGCTGTGTGCTGATGTATGTCGCCGGCCTATACGGTGGCACGCGCTTCGATGGCACCGGTTATTTCCTTCTGGGTATTTTCAATCGGCTGCTTGCGCTGTTGCTGGTGTCCTGGCTGGCCTCGCACCTGTTCCGCAAGCAGATGCTTGAATCCACGCTGGAGTCCTATGAAGCTTGCTTCGATTATTTGCACGCTTCACCCAAATCCGGGGCCAAGCACGAGGGAGGGAATGTTGGAAAAGATGATTCGAAGCGGTAGGCCGCGCTTCAGCGCGCCGATTCGTCGTGATTGCACAAGCCTGCTGCAATGACGATACGCAACGCGCAGCGTGGAGCGCTCCGGATTCTGGTCGCTCACAATGCCTACCAGCATCGTGGCGGCGAGGATACGGTGGTCGAATCCGAGACTGCGCTGCTGCGTGCGCATGGGCACGTCGTGGAAACTTTTGCCCGCAGCAACGACGAGGTGGCAGGGATGTCGGCGCTGGCGCTGGCGCAGCAGACGCTGTGGTCGGGTCGCACGTCGCGCGAGTTGGGTATCGTGATCCGCGACTTCAAGCCTGACGTGATCCACGCCCACAACACCTTCCCGCTGATTTCGCCTTCGCTTTACTGGGCGGCGGCGCGCGCCGGCGTGCCGGTGGTGCAGACGCTGCACAACTTCCGCCTGATGTGCCTGAACGCGCTGTTCCTGCGCGAGGGCCGCGTGTGCGAGGACTGCATGGGGCGCCAGCCCTGGCGCGGGGTGGCGCGGGCGTGTTATCGCGGTTCGCGCCCGGCGTCGGCGGTGCTGGCGGGCATGCTCACGCTGCACCGCGCGCTGGGCACCTACCGGCACAAGGTGGGGCGCTACATCGCGCTGAACGAATTCTGCCGCGGCAAGTTCATCGAGGGGGGCCTGCCTGCGGAGCGGGTAGTGGTGAAGCCGAATTTCGTGGACTGGCCTGAAACCCGACCTCACCCCAACCCTCTCCCAGGGGGAGAGGGGGAAAGATTTGGTTTGCTGTTCGTGGGGCGCCTGTCGGTCGAGAAAGGGGTGGCGACGCTGGCCGAGGCGATGCGCGCGTTGCCCGATGCCCGCCTGCGGGTGGCGGGCGACGGTCCACAGGCGGCTGTGCTCGACGGCCTGCCCGGGGTGGCGCGCCTGGGCAGCCAGCCCGGCGACGCGGTGCGCCGTGAAATGAGTCGCGCGCGGGCGCTGGTGGTGCCGAGCATCTGGTACGAGAATTTTCCGCGCACGATCGTGGAAGCGTTCGCCAGCGGACTGCCGGTGATCGCCAGCCGCATCGGCGCGCTGGCGGAGATTGTGACGGACGGCCACACCGGCCTGTTGTTCGAAGCGGGCAATGCACGCGATCTGGCCGACAAGCTCGCGTGGGCGCTGGCGCATCCCGGCGAGATGGCGGCCATGGGCCGCAACGCGCGAGCGCAATACGAGGCGGCGTTTTCGCCCGGCGTGAATTACAGCCGCCTGATGGAAATTTATGCAGAAGCAATCGCCTCCTGTCGCGACTCCGGCCATGCGTGAATCGACGCGTCTCACCGGCAACGTGCTCGGCGCCCGCATCGACGCGATTTCATGGGCGGCCGCACTCGACCGTCTGCTCGGCTGGGCCCGGGCGCGCGATTCGCGCTATGTGACGATCTGCAATGTGCACGTGGTGGTGAGCGCGTCGCGCGATGCGGCGTACCGCGACATCATCAACTGCGCGGACATGGCCACGCCGGACGGCGCGCCGGTGGCATGGATGCTGCGCCGGCAGGGATTTGCCGGGCAGCCGCGCATCAGCGGGCCGGATCTGATGTGGGCGTTGTGCGAACGCTGCGCGGCCGAGGGGCTGCCGATTTACTGTTACGGCAGCACGGACGCGACGCTGGCCCGGCTGGCGCAGCGCCTGCGCGCGGCGTTCCCGGCGCTGAAGCTGGCGGTGGAGTCGCCGCCGTTCCGCGCGCTCACGCCGGAGGAAGACGCGGCGGCGGTGGCGCGCATCCACGAAAGCGGCGCGGGCATCGTGTTCGTGGGCCTGGGCTGCCCCAAGCAGGAACGCTGGATGGCGGAACACCGCGGCCGCGTGAATGCGGTGATGATCGGCGTGGGCGCGGCCTTCGATTTTCATGCCGGCACGGTGAAGCGCGCGCCGGAATGGATGCGGAACAACGGGCTGGAATGGCTGCACCGTCTGTTGTCCGAGCCGCGCCGCCTGTGGAAGCGTTATCTGGTGACGAATACGCTGTTCGTCGTGGGCGCGGCAAGGCAGTTGTTCCTGAAATGAGCGGCGGGGTTCAAGCGCAAAATGCATTTCTATATTCATAATTATGCAATTCATATAGAGGCGAGCATGAGAAGCACCATTACTGAATGGGGACAGACGGTCGTGCCTGATGAAATCAGGCGTCGTTTCAATCTCACGCCTGCGCAACGCCTGGAATGGGTGGTCGAGGGGAACGGCATTCGCGTGATACCCGTGTGTGAAGACCCGGTGCAGGCATTTCGCGGACAGGGAAAAAGGGGCGCCACGGCGCGTTTGCTCAAGACGCGCAAGCAGGATCGCGCGCGCGAATGAAGCATTACGTGCTGGATACGTCCGCACTGCTGACGCTGCGCGATGACGAAGCGGGGGCGGACCGGGTGGCCGAGTTGTTGGCTATGGCCGGGAACCGCAAGGTGCGTTGTAAGGACCCCGAATTCGTGCAGCTCCCGCTCGAGATGGAATGTCTGCCTTTCAAATGAGCACGGCGCTCGTCGATTCGAGAACAAGGTCGTGATTCTGGTTACAGGTGGCGCCGGCTTCATCGGCGCGAATTTCATACTCGACTGGCTGCGTCTCTTCGACGAGCCGGTGCTCAATCTCGACAAGCTCACCTACGCGGGCAATCCGGAGAGCCTCGCCAGCCTGGCGGGCGATGCGCGCCACGTGTTGGTGCAGGGCGACATCGGCGACCGCGCGCTGGTGGCGCGGCTGCTGGCTACGCATCGGCCGCGCGCGGTTCTCAACTTTGCCGCCGAGTCTCACGTGGACCGCTCGATCCACGGGCCGGAGGATTTCATCCAGACCAACGTGGTGGGCACCTTCCATCTGCTGGAGGAGGCGCGCGCGTACTGGCAGGGCTTGCCGGCGGCAGAGCAGGCGGCGTTCCGTTTTCTGCATGTGTCGACCGACGAGGTCTACGGCTCGCTGGGGCCGGACGATGCGCCATTCACCGAAACCACGCCGTATGCGCCGAACAGTCCGTACTCGGCGAGCAAGGCAGCGTCCGACCACCTGGTGCGCGCCTATCACCATACCTACGGGCTGCCGGTGCTGACGACCAACTGCTCGAACAACTACGGCCCGCTGCAGTTTCCCGAAAAGCTCATTCCCCTGATGATCCTCAACGCCACACGGGGTTTGCCCTTGCCGATCTACGGCGACGGCATGAACGTGCGCGACTGGCTGTACGTGTCCGACCACTGCGCCGCGATCCGCGCCGTGCTGGCGCGCGGCCGCCCGGGCGAGACCTACAACGTGGGCGGCTGGAACGAGATGCCGAACCTCGACATCGTGAAGACGGTGTGTGCACTGCTCGACGAGATGCGCCCCGACCCCGCCGGCCCGCACGCACGGCTCATCACCTACGTGAAGGACCGTCCCGGCCACGACCGCCGCTACGCTATCGACGCGCGCAAGATCGACCGCGAGCTGGGCTGGAAGCCGGCGGAAACCTTCGACACCGGCATCCGCAAGACGGTGCGCTGGTATCTGGACAACCCGGGCTGGGTGGAGCGGGTGGCGAGCGGCGAATACCGCACGTGGCTCAATACCAACTACGCCGGAAGGGGCGCGCAATGAATCGCAAGGGCATCATCCTCGCCGGCGGCTCCGGCACCCGGCTGTACCCGGCCACGCTCGCCGTGTCCAAGCAGCTGCTGCCGATCTACGACAAGCCGATGATCTACCACCCGCTCACCACGCTGATGCTGGCGGGCATCCGCGAGGTGCTGATCATTTCGACGCCGCAGGACACGCCGCGCTTCGAGCAGTTGCTGGGCGACGGCAGCCAGTGGGGCATCCACCTGCAGTACGCGGTGCAGCCCAGCCCGGATGGCCTGGCGCAGGCCTTCGTCATCGGCGCGGACTTCGTCGGCGACGGGCCCTCCGCGCTGGTGCTGGGCGACAACATTTTCTACGGCCACGACATGACGCAGGATCTGCGTGCGGCGAGCGCACGTGCCTCCGGCGCAACGGTGTTCGCCTACCGCGTGCACGACCCGGAACGCTACGGCGTGGTGGAATTCGATGCGGCGGGCAGGGCGGTCAGCCTGGAAGAAAAGCCGGCACAGCCGAAGTCGAACTATGCCGTCACCGGACTCTACTTCTACGATGCGCAGGTGGTCGACATCGCACGCAATCTGAAACCCTCGCCGCGCGGCGAGCTGGAGATCACCGACGTCAACCGGCATTATCTCGAGGCGGGCGACCTCAATGTGGCCATCATGGGCCGCGGTCATGCGTGGCTGGATACCGGCACCCACGCGTCCATGCTGGAAGCTTCGCTCTTCATCGAGACCATCGAGAAGCGTCAGGGCCTCAAAATCGCCTGCCCCGAGGAGGTCGCCTACCGCCAGGGCTACATCGACGCCGACCAGGTGGCGCGCCTCGCCGAACCGCTGATGAAGAACGCCTACGGGCAATATCTGTTGAGCATTCTGAGCGAGCGGCTGTTCTGATGAAGGTCACGGAAACGTCGCTGCCGGGCGTGCTGTTGATCGAACCGAAAGTGTTCGGCGACGCGCGCGGCTTCTTCCTCGAAAGCTGGAACCGCCGCGCCTTTGCCGAGGCGGGACTGAATGTCGAGTTCGTGCAGGACAACCACTCGCGTTCGTCGCGCGGCGTGCTGCGCGGCCTGCACTACCAGTTGAACGAGCCGCAGGGCAAGCTGGTCCGGGTCACGCAGGGCGCGGTGTTCGATGTGGCGGTGGACGTGCGGCGCTCTTCTCGAAATTTCGGGCGCTGGACGGCGCATGAGATCTCGGCAGAAAACCAACACATGCTCTGGATTCCGCCCGGGTTCGCGCACGGCTTCCTGGTGCTCTCCGACACGGCGGACTTCCTGTACAAGACCACCACCTACTATGCCCCGCAGTGGGATCGCGGCATCCGCTGGGACGACCCCGACATCGGCGTGCGCTGGCCCCTGCAGGGCGCGCCGCTGCTGTCGGCCAAGGATCAGGTGCAGCCGCTGCTCCAGGACGCCGAGGTCTTCCCGTGAGTGCACCTCGCCCCAGAATCCTGCTGACCGGCGCCAACGGCCAGGTGGGCTGGGAGCTGCGTCGCACGCTGGGCGCGCTGGGCGAGGTGGCCGCGCTGGATTCGCGGACGATGGATCTGGTGGATGCCGATGCGGTGCGCGCGACCGTGCGCGCGATCGCGCCGGCGATCATCGTCAACCCGGCGGCGTACACGGCGGTGGACAAGGCGGAATCGGAATCCGACCGTGCGCACGCGGTGAACGCGGTGGCGCCCGGCGTGCTGGCCGAAGAAGCAGCGCGGCTGGGCGCCTTGCTGGTGCACTACTCCACCGATTACGTGTTCGACGGCAGCGGCGCCCGAGCCTGGCGCGAAGACGACGCGACCGACCCGCTCAACGTCTACGGCGCGACCAAGCTGGCGGGAGAGCGTGCGATCGCGGCGGCGGGCTGTCGGCATTTGATCTTCCGCACCTCGTGGGTCTACGGCGCGCGCGGCAGCAATTTCCTGCTGACCATGCGCCGGCTGATGCGCGAACGGCCGGAACTCAAAATCGTCGCCGACCAGGTCGGCGCGCCGACCTGGTGCCGCGATCTCGCCGAGGCAACTTCGCAGGTGCTGGCACAGTGCACCTCGCCTGCCTGCACGCACGACGCGTCGCGCCTGGGCGTGTTTCACATGACGAACGCGGGCGAGACTTCGTGGCATGGCTTCGCCGAGGCGATCCAGGCGCTGGACGAGTTCGACGAAACCGTGGTGCCGGCGCGCCTCGTACCCATTCCCAGCAGCGATTACCCCACCCCGGCACGCCGTCCGCTCAACTCGCGGCTCGACAATGTGAAACTGGAACGCACCTTCGGCCTGCGTCTGCGCGACTGGCGCGAAGCGCTGGCGCTGTGCATGGAGACCTGTGGAAAACAATGAGGAAAGCGCGAACATGAACGTCTTGCTCACCGGCGGCGCCGGCTATATCGGCTCGCATACCGCAGTGGAATGCCTCGCGGCTGGCCACGAGGTCGTGGTGTTCGACAATCTCTCCAACAGCAGTGTGAAGTCGCTCGAACGCGTGGCGCAGATTGCAGGGCGTCCGGTCGAATTCGTCGAGGGCGACATCCGCGACCGCGCGGCGCTGCGTGCGTTGTTCGCCCGGCACGAGATTGACGCGGTGGTTCATTTTGCCGGCCTGAAAGCGGTGGGCGAATCGGTGGACAAGCCGCTCCTTTACTACGACAACAACATCGGCGGCAGCATCGCGCTGTTCGAGGTGATGGCCGAGGCCGGGGTGAAGTCGGTGGTGTTCTCGTCGTCGGCCACGGTGTACGGCGACCCGGCGACGGTGCCGATCACCGAGGACTTTCCGCTGTCGGCGACCAACCCTTACGGCCGCTCCAAGCTCTTCATCGAGGAGATGCTGCGCGACATCGCGCGCGCGGATTCCGGCTGGGCGATCGCGCTCCTGCGCTATTTCAACCCGGTGGGCGCGCACGAGTCGGGCCTCATCGGCGAGGATCCGCGCGGCATTCCCAACAACCTCATGCCCTACATCGCGCAGGTGGCGGTGGGCCGGCGGCCTCACCTCAACGTGTTCGGCGGCGACTACCCCACGCCGGACGGCACCGGCGTGCGCGACTACATTCACGTGGTCGATCTGGCGCGCGGCCACGTGGCCGCGCTGAACCGCCTGCACCACACGACGGGCGGCGTTCACACCTGGAACCTGGGCACCGGCCGCGGCGTGTCGGTGCTGGACATGGTGCGCGCGTTCGAGGCGGCGAGCGGAAAAAAAATCCCGTATGAGATTGTCGCCCGCCGCCCCGGCGATGTCGCGCAGTGCTGGGCCGACCCCGGACGCGCCGCGCGCGATCTGGGCTGGCGCGCGGTGTACGACCTGCCGCGCATGTGCGCGGATGCGTGGCGCTGGCAGTCGAACAATCCCGAGGGCTACGCTTGACCCGGGGGGCGTCAGCGTCGCGCTCCGAACAGCCCCCGTCCGCGGAAGTACTGCACCCCCAGCCAGCCGCCGAACAGACCGCCCAGATGCGCGAAGTGGGCCACGCCCGCATCGGTCTGGGTCACGCCGAGAAACAGCTCGATCGCGCCATAGCCCAGCACGAAGGTGCGGGCCGGAATGCGGATGAAGGGCAGGAAAATGAAGCTGATGACGTTGCGCGGGAAGTACAGCGCATACGCGAGCAGCAGGCCGAATACGCCGCCCGAGGCGCCGACGACCGGCCCCGCGGCGTGCAGGAAATAGCCGCTCACCGCGACCTGCGTCATGGCGGCGACGACGACGCTCAGGAGATAGGTGAGCAGATAGCGCAGGTCGCCCCAGCGCCGCTCCAGTTCGGCGCCGAACATCCACAGCGCAAGCATGTTGAAACCCAGATGCAGTAACGAGCCGTGCAGGAAGCTGTAGGTGACGAGCTGCCAGTAGTGGAACGCGCCGCCGGAACCGGGCGGCCACAGTGCAAAGGCGCGCACGATGTCGGGGCCGGTGAACACGGCGAGCGCGTAGACCAGCACGTTCAAAACGATGAGGGCGAGGGTGATCGGGGGCATGTCGATGTGTCGTTCGGGGGTGTCAGGCCGCTTCCCAGTGCTGCACTTTCAGTTGCAACGATTGTTGGCCATTGAATTCGTTCGGCATCAGCGCGTACACCGCGCGGATGCGGGCGGGCAGCGGCTCGGGATGGAAGAAGCGCATGGCCTCGAAGACCGCGCCGTCGCGATCGAGTTGCAGCTTGAGGTGCTTATCGCCGACGACGCGCTGGCCCCGGACTTCGAACACGCCCGTGAACAGCGGCGCGGGAAAGCCCTGGCCCCACACCGCGCTGTCCAGCGCGCACGCGAGTTCGTAGCTGTGCTCGGCGGGGTCGAGTTCGCCGTCGGTTTCGATCACGCCTTCGAGGTCGGCGGGGTCGAGCAGTTCGCGCACGGTGGCTTCGAATGCGGCCGCGAAGGCCGGGTGGCCGCCGGCGCTGAGGGTGAGCCCCGCGGCCATGGCGTGCCCGCCGAATTTGAGAATGAGACCGGGGTGGCGGCGGTCGACGCGATCGAGCGCGTCGCGCAGGTGCAGCCCCGGGATCGAGCGGCCGGAGCCCTTGAGCGTGCCATCGTCTGCGCGCGCGAAGACGAGGGTCGGGCGGTGGAATTTGTCCTTGAGCCGCGAGGCGAGGATGCCGATGACGCCGGCATGCCACTCGGGCTGGTAGGCAACGATGGTGTGGCTGGCCGCCGGGTCGTACGCGGCGAGGATGGCGAGCGCTTCGTCGAGCATGTCGGCCTCGACCTCGCGCCGCGCGCGGTTGAGCGCATCGAGCTGCTGCGCGAGCGTCAGCGCAGTGGCGGAGTCGTCGGCGAGCAGGCATTCGACGCCCAGCGCCATGTCGTCCAGCCGGCCGGCGGCATTCAGGCGTGGCCCCAGCATGAAACCGAGATCGAACACGGTCGCGCGTGCCGGGTCGCGCCCGGCCACGCGGAACAGCGCGTTGACGCCGGGTGAAGCCAGGCCGGCACGCATGCGCGCGAGTCCCTGGGCGACCAGCGTGCGGTTGTTGGCGTCGAGTTTCACCACGTCGGCCACGGTGCCGAGCGCGACCAGATCGAGCAGCGCGCGCAGGTCGGGTTCGGCCTGCTCCCGGTAGGTTGCGCGCCGGCGCAGTTCGGCACGCAGCGCTAGCAGCACGTAGAACATCACGCCGACCCCGGCCAGGTTTTTCGAGGCGAAGCCGCAGCCGGGCTGGTTGGGATTGACGATGCAGGCGGCCTCGGGCAGCGTCTCGCCGGGCAGGTGGTGGTCGGTGACCAGCACCGGGATGCCGCGCGCGTTGGCGGCCGCCACGCCGGCGACGGCCGCGATGCCGTTGTCCACGGTGATGATGAGGTCGGGTTCCCGTTCGGCGGCGAGCGCAACGATCTCGGGCGTGAGGCCGTAGCCGTGTTCGATGCGGTGGGGCACGAGGTAATCGACGCGCGCGCCCAGGAGGCGCAGCCCGCGCACGCCGACGGCACACGCGGTGGCGCCGTCGGCGTCGTAGTCGGCGACGATAAGCAGCTTTTTTCGCGCGGCGATCGCGTCGGCCAGCAGCATGGCGGCGCGCTCGGCGTGCAATAGTCCGGCGGGCGGCAGCAGGCCGGGCAGGCGGTGCGCGATCTGCTCGGGG
>JAIWOS010000121.1 GCA_020217265.1 Thiobacillus sp.
TCATCGTGGGCGAGGGCGGCGCACGCGCCGAATGCCAGCGCCTGCTCGACGCGGCGGGACTGGCCGAGCGCGCCTGGCTGCCGGGCGAACGCGACGACATCGCCGAGCTCATGCGGGCCTTCAACGTGTTCGTGCTGCCATCGAAAAACGAAGGCATCTCCAATACCATACTGGAGGCGCTGGCCTCCGGCCTGCCGGTCGTCGCCACCGCGGTCGGCGGCAACGTCGAACTGGTGTCGCCGGGCATCAACGGCCGCCTGGTGGCCGCGGGCGACGTCGCCGGCATGGCACGCGCCTTGCTCGATTACCTGGACATGCCCGCGCGCATGACCGAAGAAGGCGCGCGGGCACGCCAGACGGCCGAGCAACGCTACAGCATTCCCGCCATGGCCGAGGCCTACGCGGCGGTGTACGACAAAACGCTGGGTCGTCGAACGGCCTGAAAACTCGACAGGGACAAGGGATACACCACACATGTGCGGCATTACCGGCATTTTCGATACGCGCAACGCGGGCGACATCTCGCGCGCGCTGCTCGATCGCATGAACGAAACCCAGTTCCATCGCGGTCCCGACGAGGGCGGGCTGCACATCGAACCGGGCGTCGGGCTGGGCCACCGGCGGCTGTCGATCATCGACCTCTCCACCGGCCAGCAGCCGCTCTTCAACGAGGACGGCTCGGTCGTCGTCGTCTTCAACGGCGAGATCTACAACTTCCAGGAACTGGTGCCCGAACTGGAAAAGCTCGGCCATGTTTTCCGCACGCACTCCGATACCGAAGTCATCGTCCACGCCTGGGAGGCCTGGGGCGAGGCGTGCGTCGAACGCTTCCGCGGCATGTTCGCGTTCGCGCTGTGGGACCGCAACCGGCAGACGCTCTTCGTCGTGCGCGACCGCTTCGGCGTGAAGCCGCTGTATTACGCCTTTCTGGATTCCGGCGAATTCATCTTCGGTTCGGAGCTCAAGTCGCTGATGGCGCATCCGGGCACGGCGCGCGACATTGATCCGCTCGCGGTCGAGGAGTACTTCGCCTACGGCTACGTGCCCGAGCCGCGCACCATCTTCAAGCGCGTGAACAAGCTGCCGCCGGGGTTCACGCTCACGCTCAAACGCGGCGAGGCGCGCGCGCTGCCGAAACAGTACTGGGACATGCCGTTCAGCCCGGTGGCGGTGACGAGCGAGGCCGACGCCGAAGCCGAACTGGTCGATCGCTTGAAGGAGTCGATCCGCCTGCGCATGATCGCCGACGTGCCGCTGGGGGCGTTTCTTTCCGGCGGCGTCGATTCGAGCGCCGTGGTGGCGATGATGGCCACGCAGTCGAAAACGCCGGTAAACACCTGCTCGATCGGTTTCGACGACCCGGCGTTCAACGAGATCGAATTCGCGCAGCAGGTCGCCGACCGCTACCACACCGCGCACCACGTCGAAACTGTCGCCGCCGACGACTTCAGCTTGGTCGGCAAGCTCGCCAACGTCTACGACGAGCCCTACGCCGATTCGTCCGCGCTTCCCACCTACCGCGTGTGCGAACTGGCGCGCAAGCACGTCAAGGTTGCGCTCTCCGGCGACGGCGGCGACGAGCATTTCGCCGGCTACCGGCGCTACCGCTGGTTCCGCTACGAGGAGCGCATGCGCGCGGCGCTGCCGCTCGCGCTGCGCCGGCCGCTCTTCGGCACACTGGGCCGGCTCTACCCCAAGGCCGACTGGGCACCGAAGGTATTGCGCGCCAAGACGACCTTCGAGGCGCTCGCGCGCGACACGGTCGAGGGCTATTTCCATGGCGTCTCGCTGCTCTCCGACGCGCAGCGCAAGCAACTCTTCTCGCCCGCCTTCAAGCGCGAGCTGCAAGGCTACGAAGCCGTCGAAGTGCTGCGCCGCCATGCCGCGGTGGCGCCCACCGACGACCCGCTCTCGCTGGTGCAGTACCTCGACATGAAGACCTATCTCGTCGGCGACATCCTCACCAAGGTCGACCGCGCCAGCATGGCGCACGCGCTCGAAGTGCGCGAACCGCTGCTCGACCATGAACTCATGGGCTGGGTGTCGGGGTTGCCCACCGATCTGAAGCTCAAGGGCACCGAAGGCAAATACATCTTCAAGAAGTCGATGGAGCCCTACCTGCCGCACGACGTGCTGTACCGCAAGAAAATGGGCTTCTCGGTGCCGCTCGCCGCGTGGTTCCGCGGCCCGCTCTCCGTCACCATCAAGAGCGTGGTGCTGGGCGAACGGCTGGCGTCCACCGGACTCTTCAACCAGGCCTACCTGCGCGACGTGGTCGAGGCACACCAGTCCGGCCGCCGCGACTACTCGGTGATTCTGTGGACGGTGCTGATGTTCGACGCCTTCCTCGCGCAGGTGCTCGGCATCGCCGAACCCGTGAAGGTGGCGGCATGAGGATCCTGCACGTCTTCGACCACACGCTGCCGCTGCATTCGGGCTACACCTTCCGCAGCGCCGCCATCCTGCGCGAGCAGAAGAAGCTCGGCTGGGAAACCTTCCATCTCTCCGGCCCCAAGCAGCTCAACGCAACGGCGACGGAAGAAGACGCTGACGGCCTGCATTTCTACCGCACGCCCAAGCCGACCGGCCTGCTCGCCCGCGTGCCGGGCGGCGATCCCTTCGCGGTGATGGGCGCGATCGAGGACCGCCTGCTGCCGCTCGCGCGCGAGCTGCAGCCCGACGTGATTCACGCGCACTCGCCGGTGCTCGACGCCGTGCCCGCGATCCGCGTCGGCAAGAAGCTGGGCATCCCGGTGGTCTACGAAATCCGCGCGTTCTGGGAAGACGCGGCGGTCGACCACGGCACCACGACCGAGGGCAGCCTGCGCTATCGCCTCACCCGCGCGCTCGAAACCTGGGCAGTCAAGCGCGCCGACGCAGTGACCGTCATCTGCGAGGGGTTGCGTAGCGACCTCGCCGCGCGTGGCATTCCCGCCAGCAAGATCACGGTCATTCCCAATGCGGTCGACATCGACAAGTTCGAGACCGGCGGGCGGCCCGATCCGGAACTCAAGCTGAAACTCGGGCTGGGGCAGTCGCGCGTGCTGGGTTTCATCGGCTCGTTCTACGCCTACGAAGGGCTCGATCTCTTGATCGCCGCGCTGCCCGCCATCCTCAAGCAGGCGCCGGACGTGAAGCTCCTGCTCGTCGGCGGCGGCCCGCAGGAAGCGGCGTTAAAGCAGCAGGTGATGGCGCTCGACCTCAAGGATCGCGTCATCTTCACTGGCCGCGTGCCGCACGCCGAGGTGAACCGCTATTACGATCTGGTCGACGTGCTGGTGTACGCGCGCCACCCCATGAGGCTGACCGAGCTCGTCACGCCCTTGAAGCCGCTGGAGGCGATGGCGCAGGGGCGGCTCATGGTCGCGTCCGATGTCGGCGGCCACAAGGAACTCATTCAGGACGGCAAGACCGGCGTGCTGTTCCGCGCCGGCAATGCCGGCGACCTTGCCAGCAAGGTGGTGGCCTTGCTGAAATTCGAGCAGGGCTGGGAGGCGATGAAGAAGAACGGCCGCCGCTTCGTCGAGGCCGAGCGCAACTGGGCGGCCAGCGTGGCGCGTTATCGCGGCGTCTACGGCAGCCTCGGGAAGCCGGCGCGGGAGGCCCTCGTTGGCTGAGCTGGTTGTCTTCAGTTCGCTCTTTCCCAGTGCGGCGCGGCCGGCGGCGGGCCTGTTCATCCGCGAACGCATGTTCCGCGTCGCCCGCCATCGCCCGCTGGTCGTCGTCTCGCCGCAGCCGTGGTTTCCTGGGCAGGCGCTGATCCGGCATTTCAAGCCCGGCTACCGCCCGATGGCGCCGGCCGTCGAAAGCCAGCAGGGGGTCACCATCCATCACCCGCGTTTCCTGGCGCTACCCGGCGTGCTGCGCCGTCTCGACGGCTGGGCGATGGCGCTCGCATGCTATTTCCTGCTGCGCCGCCTCAAGGCCGAAGGCGCGCGCCTGATAGACGCGCACTTCGCCTATCCCGACGGCGAAGCTGCGGCCCGGCTCGGCCGCTGGCTGGGGTTGCCGGTCACCGTCACCCTGCGCGGCACCGAAGTGCCGCACAGCAAGAACCCGGCGCTGCGGCCGCGGCTGGCGCGCACGCTGGCGGCGGCCACGCGCGTTTTCACGGTTTCGGATTCGCTGCGCCGGCTGGCGCTCGAACTCGGCGCCGCGCCCGAACACACCGAAGTCGTCGGCAACGGCGTCGATATCCAGGTCTTCCAGCCCGTCGATCGCGCGGCGGCGCGCACGCGTTTCGGGCTGCCCGCCGGCGCGAAGGTGCTGGTGTCCGTCGGCGGCCTGGTCGAGCGCAAGGGCATGCACCGCGTCATCGACTGCCTGCCGGCGCTCCTCGCGCATCACCCGGATTTGCATTACCTCGTCGTCGGCGGCGCGAGCCCCGAGGGTGACATGCGCGCCGAACTGGAAGCGCAGACCGCGCGCCTGGGCGTGTCGGCGCGCGTGCATTTTCTCGGCACGATGCCGCCCGCCGAACTCAAGTGGCCCCTTTCCGCCGCCGACGTGTTCGTGCTCGCCACCCGCAACGAAGGCTGGGCGAACGTGTTCCTGGAAGCCATGGCCTGCGGACTGCCGGTGGTCACGACCGGCGTGGGCGGCAACGCCGAAGTCGTGTGCCGGCCCGAGCTGGGACGTGTCGTGCCGTTTGGCGACGCCGCGGCGCTCGAACGCGCGCTCGACGAGGCACTCGCGCACGACTGGGACCGCACGGCGATCCAGACGTATGCGCGCGACAACCAGTGGGACGCGCGGGTGGCGCAATTGCTGGTTGCCTACGACCGCATTCTGGCTGCCGACCCCGGCAGCGCGGGATGGGTGCGGGCATGAGTGTCCCTGCCTGGTTTGCGCGCACCGTCTTCCGGGCCCAGGAAGCGGCGCTGCGTCGTCCCACGTTCGGCGTGCTCGCCGATCTCGAACGCAGCCAGTGGCTGGGCGCGGAAGCCATGGCCGAGCTGCAGCGCGAACGGCTGAACCGCCTGCTCGCCACGGCGCTCGCGCACAGCCCCTGGCATGCCGGCCGCATTCGCGCGGCCGGGCTGGCCGAGGCGGTCGCCGCGGGCGCGGTGACGCTCGACGACCTGCAGAAGCTGCCGACGATGGACAAGCGCGACGCGCGCGAGAACGTCGAACGCTTGGTGTGGCGCGGCGTGCCGGGCGGCGCGTTTCCTTACACCACCGGCGGCTCGTCGGGCGAGCCGCTGATCTTCCACTTCGGCCGCAGCCGGCAGGCGGCGGATGCCGCAGGGCGCCTGCGCGCGCGGCGCTGGTGGGGCGTGGAACCGGGTGCGCGCGAGGTCTACCTTTGGGGCGCGCCGGTGGAGCTGTCGAAAACCGACCGCATCAAGACCCTGCGCGACCGGCTGGTCAACCAGTTGTTGCTCAACGCCTTCGAAATGTCGCCGGCGACGATGGACGCGTATCTCGATGCCCTGGCGCGCTGGAATCCGCTGGCGATCTACGGCTACGCGTCGAGCCTCGCCTTGCTCGCCGCGCACGCCGAGGCGCGCGGCGTGAAGCCGAAACTGCCCGCGCTGCGGGTGGTGGCCGCCACCGGCGAGCCCCTGTTTCCGCACCAGCGCGAGCTCGTCGAGCGGGTGTTCGGCGTGCCAGCTGCGGTCGAATACGGCGCGCGCGACGCCGGCCTGATGGCGCTGGAATCGCCTGACGGCGCGCTCTTGCAGATGAGCGAGACGCATCTCGTCGAGGTGCTCGACGCGACGGGCGCGCCGGCCGGGGAGGGCGAGGCGGTGATCACCAGTTTCGTGTCCGAGGCGCAGCCCTTCATCCGCTACCGCACCGGCGACGTGGTGCGCGCGAGCGGCCGCGCCGACCCCGGCGGGCGCGGGCTCGCGGTGCTCGACGGCGTCGTCGGCCGGCAGACCGATTT
>JAIWOS010000122.1 GCA_020217265.1 Thiobacillus sp.
GGTCGTTGAGCAGGTCGCTGCCGGCGCGCCGGATCAGCGCCGGGTCGGGGTGGCGGGTTTCTGCCGCGAGCACGTCGAGCGCCGCGCGGCCGGTGAGGCCGCCGCCTTCCAGCAGTGCCAGCAGGCGCGCGGTAAAGGCGTTGATTTCGTTGAACTGCACACGGTCGTCCGCATCGCGGTAGACCAGCAGCCAGGTTTCGGCCGCGTCGAACTTGCGGCGCGGCGCGATGCGATGCACGGGCCAGTCGTAGTGCAGGTTGGCCAGCACGGGGTTGAGCACGGGCACGCTGTCCAGCAGATCGCCGGCGGGATCGAACGCCCGCCCAGGCATCCGGTTCGACACCGACAGCACCAGCTCGATCCATTCGTAGTGCGCCAGCTGGGTAAGCCAGGGCGGGTAGTCCGCCGGCGGCGTCCATTCGTTCTGCAGGAACTGCACGAACTCGTCGGGAATCTGCCGGAAGTAGGGCGTGTGGCTGCGGTGGGTGGCAAAGAACACCCGCACCATGCGCGTCCACTTGCGCGCGCCCAGCATGCGGCGCAGCACCGGGAAGCACGCGAGCAGGAAACCCTCGACGTTGTTGAAAAGCAGCTCGTTGTAGATTTTCATGCGCCGCGCCTCGACCCCGGGCGGGCGCGGGTGTTCGCGCGGATCGCGGATGTGCGCCGCGAACGCGAGCTGGTAGCGCTGGAAATCAGGACGCGCGGCGGGCTTGTTCATGCTGGATGCGGTGTTGTGCCTGTGCGTGCGCGATGCGCTCGACCTCGTGCACGAGGTCGGCCAGCGGTGGAATGTTGAAATCGCGTTCGAGCAGCGTGGGCGCGACGCCGTGGAGGCGATAGGTCGTATCGAGCAGCGACCACACCGGCTCGATCACGTCGGCGCCGTGGGTGTCGACGATGAGATCGTCGGCCTCGTTGTAATGGCCGGCCATGTGCAGGTAGACGATGCGCTCGGTCGGCAGCGCGGCGATGAAGGCCGCGGGGTCGTAGCGGTGGTTCACGCTGTTGACGTAGACGTTGTTCACGTCCAGATGCAGGTCGCAGCCGGCCTCGTCGAGCACCGCGCGAATGAACGCGAGTTCGTCCATTTCGGCGATGGGCGAGGGCGTGTAGTACGAGGCGTTCTCGATCGCGATGCGGCGCTCCAGAATGTCCTGCGCGCGGCGGATGCGGCGGGCGACGTACTTCACCGCGTCTTCGGTGAAGGGAATCGGCAGCAGGTCGTACAGGTGGCCGTCGTCCGAGCAGTACGACAGGTGCTCGGTGTAGAGCGCGATGCCGTGCGCGTCCATGAACTGGCGAATCTTGACCAGCAGCAGTTCGTCGAGCGGCGCCGGGCCGCCGAGCGACAGCGACAGGCCGTGGCAGACGAAGGGATAGCGTTCGGTGAAGCCGCGCAAATCGCGGCCGTAGGCACCGCCCAGATCGATCCAGTTTTCCGGAGCGAGCTCGAAGAATTCGATGGCGTCGGGCACCCGGGATTTCAGCGCGGGGATGAGTTCGCGCCGAAACCCGAGCCCCGCGCCCGTGGGGGGGCGGGGGGACATGCGATGGCTTACTTCTTCATGCCGCCGCACTTGCCTTCGCCGCACTTGCCGTCCTTCATCTTGGCCTTGGCGCCGCCGCACATGCCCTCGGTCATCTTGGCCATCTCGGCCTTGTCGAGGGCGCCGTCCTTGTTGGTGTCGTATTTTTCGAACATGGCCGCGCGGTGCTTGTCACATTCTTCCTTGGTGACCTTGCCGTCCTTGTTGGCGTCGGCCATCGCCATACCGCACATGCCTTCGGCGGCCTTGGCCTTGGCGCCGCACTTGCCTTCCCCGCACTTGCCCTCGCCGCACTTGCCTTCCTTCATCATCTTGCTGTGGCCGGTATTGTGGTCGGCGACCTGGTAGCCCGAAGACAGGCCGGACAGCGCAAAGGGATTTTCGGCGGCGGACACGACGGGTGCGGCCGACATGCCGGCGACGAAGGCGGTGCCGACGGCGGCGGCGATCAGGGTTTTGTTGGACATGGTCTTCTCTCCTTGGTTGGGATAACTACATCACTGCAACATGGGCCCGGAGGGGCCCGCTTTCCTGCAAAAGGCTCAAGTCTCGAGCTTTTTCTGCAATTCGTTTTCGATCCGCCGGCGTGCCGCGTCGGACAGGCCGGGCGTCACTGCGTCCACGACGTCGGCACGCAACAGCCGGCGCATGGCTTGCAACTGGCGAGCGAAGCGCGCGCAGTTCGCGCAGATGGCGAGGTGCAAGTGCATCGCCATCCGTTCACCCAGCGTCAGATGCCCGTCCTGCGCGCGCGACGCCAGTACCGTCGTTTCCCGACACGTCGTCAGCCATTTCATGCCTGCGTTCCCGCAAACCCGTTCAGTTCCAGACACTGGCGCATGAAGAGGCGCGCCCGGTGCAGCAGAACCCAGCAGTTGGTCGGGGTGATGCCGAGTTCCTTACAGATTTCCGCCGTTTCCATGCCGGCGGCTTCGCGCAGGCTGAATACCTGGGCCATCAGCGGCTTCAGCCGGTCGGCGCAGTCGTCGAGCGCGCGCCGCAGCTGGCTCAATTCCGCTTCGGCCTCCGGGTTGCCCCAGGGACGCACCGGTTCCGCCCAGTGGCCGTCCGCCCGGAACAGGGCATCGACCGCTTCGTCGCCGTCCTCGTCGCGCGGCAGGTCGACCTCGCGCACCTGGCGCCGGATCGCGTCGACGATCTTGTGCCTGAGGATGGCGGTGAGCCAGGTGCGCGGACTGGCGTCGCCGGCGTAGCGCTCGCGCGCGGAAAGCGCGGCGAGCAGGGTGTCCTGTACCGCGTCTTCGGCCAGCGCGTCCGAATGCAGTTGCCGGCGCGCCACGCGGAACAGGTAGTCGCCATGCTCCGTCAGCCACGTGCGCGCATCTAGCGTGTCCATGTCGATCCTTCTGGTCCCATTACGCAGCTTGGGGCACTTTAGATGCGGGCGGCGAGCGCGGCAAGCCCCTTGAAACCGGCAGTCCGTTCCCCATGTTGATGCCATGCACAACTTTTCCTCAAGGAGGACATCATGGCCAACATCACGCGATATGACCCGTTTGAAATGAGCGATCCGTTCGACACCCTGTTTCGTGGCTTCTTCCGCCCGGTGCAGATGGACAAGGACGTGCCGCAGATCCGCATGGACGTGAAGGAGGACGATCAGGCCTACGCCGTTCATGCCGACCTGCCCGGCGTCGCCAAGGACGACATCCATGTCACCATCGATGGCAACACCGTGTCCATCAGCGCCGAGGTGAAGAAGGAGAGCGAGCAGAAGGAAGGCGAAAAAGTCTTGCGCCGCGAGCGTTACGTCGGCCGCGCGAGCCGCAGCTTCGCGCTGGAGCACGAGGTCGACGAAGCCGCCGCGTCGGCGAAATACCAGGACGGCGTGCTGGAACTGACGCTGCCCAAGAAGCGGGCCACGGCAGCCCGGCGCCTCGCCATCCAGTAATCCCGGCAGGGGTGAAAAGGCGGCCGCGTGCCGCCTTTTTCTTGGCGTAAAATCCGCGCAATCCTCTGTTCCGGAGCCGCCATGACCTCGCCCCATACCGCCGCCGACAAGGCCCACATCCTGTCGGAGGCCCTGCCCTACATCCAGCGTTTCTACGACAAGACCATCGTCGTCAAGTACGGCGGCAACGCCATGACCGAGCGCCATTTGATGGAAGCGTTCGCCAAGGACGTGGTGCTCTTGAAGCTGGTGGGCATGAACCCGGTGGTGGTGCACGGCGGCGGCCCGCAGATCGCCGACCTCCTGAAAAAGATCGGCAAGCAGTCCGACTTCATCCAGGGCATGCGCGTGACCGACGAGGAAACGCTCGACGTGGTCGAAATGGTGCTGGGGGGGCTCGTCAACCAGGACATCGTCACCCTCATCAACAAGCACGGCGGCCGCGCGGTGGGGCTCACCGGCAAGGACGGCAACTTCATCCACGCCAAGAAGATGCTCGTGCCGTCGAAGGAAAACACCGAGGAGATGCTCGACATCGGCCAGGTCGGCGAAATCACCGGCATCGACCCGCAGGTGATCCAGCATCTCGACGCCGGCGATTTCATCCCGGTGATTGCGCCGCTCGGCACCGACGCCGAGGGCAACGCCTACAACATCAACGCCGACGTGGCGGCCGGCAAGATCGCCGGCGTGCTGAAGGCGGAAAAGGTGATCTTCCTCACCAACACGCCCGGCGTGCTCGACAAGCAGGGGCAACTGCTCACCGGCCTCACCCCGCGCGAGGTCGACGAGCTGATCGCCGACGGCACCATCTCCGGCGGCATGATTCCCAAGGTCGGCTACGCGGTCGACGCCGTCAACAGCGGCGTGAAGACCGCACACATCATCGACGGCCGCGTCGAGCACGCGCTGCTGCTCGAAGTGCTGACGCGCGAAGGCGTCGGCACGCTGATCCGGCGCGCGGGCTGAGCCCGCGGCCCGACAATTCCGCGCGCCGGGCGCCGGTATAATCGCGCGACCCGCAAGGGGTGGGACACGGCGGACGTCATGGCCGGCAGATCAGGATTCGAAGCAATGAAACAGCAAGAGCAGGGAATGGAGCGTCGCCAGTGTGACGTGCTGGTGATCGGCGGCGGGCCGGCCGGATCGACCGTGGCGCCGCTGCTGGCGGAAAAGGGCTATCGGGTGGTGATGCTGGAAAAGGCGCGCCATCCGCGCTTCCATATCGGAGAGTCGCTGTTGCCGGCCAACCTGCCGTTGTTCGAACGGCTCGGCGTGGCCGACGCGGTGAAGGCGATCGGCATGGAGAAATGGGGCGCCGAATTCGTCTCGCCCTGCCACGACGCGACGCAGGTCTTCCAGTTCGCCGAGGCCTGGGACAAGTCGATGCCGTACGCCTACCAGGTCAAGCGTGCCGAATTCGACGAAATCCTGATCCGCAACGCCGCGCAGAAGGGCGTCGAGGTGCACGAGGGCTGCCAGGTGGAGGCGGTCGATTTCCAGCCGGACGACACCGCGACGATACGCGCGCGCCACGACGACGGCCGCGAAACCGAGTGGCAGGCCCGTTTCGTCGTCGACGCCTCCGGCCGCGACACCTTCCTCGCCCGCCGTTTCCAGATCAAGCACCGCAACCCCCGCCACAACAGCGCGGCGGTGTACGGCCACTTCGCCCACGCCCGGCGCAACGCGGGGCAGGCCGAGGGCAACATCACCATCTTCTGGTTCGAACACGGCTGGTTCTGGTTCATTCCGATGATGAACGACACCACCAGCGTCGGCATGGTGACCTGGCCCTACCACATGAAAACCCGGGCCGGGCGCAGCCTGCGGCAGTTCCTGCTGGACAACATCGCCACCTGCCCGGCGCTCGCGCAGCGCCTGCAGGAGGCGCGCCTGCTGACCGAGGTCGAGGCGACCGGAAACTTCTCCTACGTCGCCGAACGCACCCACGGCGCCAATTACCTGCTGCTCGGCGACGCCTACGCCTTCATCGACCCGGTGTTCTCGTCCGGCGTGTGGCTGGCGATGCACAGCGGCGTGCTCGGCGCCGAGACCGTCGATACCTGCCTCGCCAGGCCGGCCGCGGCGCCGGCCGCGCTCAAGCGTTTCGATGCGCAGATGCGGCACGGCCCGAAGCAGTTTTCGTGGTTCATCTACCGGGTGACCAACCCGATCATGCGCGACTTCTTCATGGGCCCGAAAAACATCTTCCGGGTGAAGGAGGCGCTGCTGTCGGTGCTGGCTGGCGACATCTTCGGCAAGACGCCGATCTGGCGCTCGATCCGGGTCTTCAAGACGATCTACTACCTGGCCAACGTGTTGCAGCCGCGCCGCGCCTTCCGGGCGTGGCAGCAGCGGCGTTTCAACATCCGCAAGGTCGACGAGCCGGCCCTGTACAAGGCATCGTGACATTGCATTTCCAT
>JAIWOS010000058.1 GCA_020217265.1 Thiobacillus sp.
AGGGCGGGGTGCGGCCGTGGTGCGAGCAGGGTTCGAGCGTGACGTAGACGGTGGCGCCGCGCGCGGCGTCGCCGGCCTGGCGCAGGGCGTGGACTTCGGCGTGCGGCGTGCCGGCGCGCTCGTGCCAGCCTTCGCCGACTACGGAACCGTCCTTCACGATGACGCAGCCGACGCGCGGGTTGGGGGTGGTGGTGTAAAGCCCGCGCGCCGCGAGTTGCAGGGCGCGCGCCATGTGGGCGTGGTCGGCGGCGGAAAAATTCATCCCGGTGTGAAACCTGTCTTGATCCGGGCGAACCTTACCACGCCTGCCGCCGCCCGGCGGCAGGTGGGGCGGCGATCAGAGGCGCTCGGTCACTTCGCGGCCGTTGAGCGGCTGCACCGGACGCGCATTGTGTTGGTACAGCGTGCGGAACTCGGCCAGTTGCGCGCGCGAGAGTTCGACCGGGGTGGTGAGCACGTACCACGACACGCCCTCCGAGCACGGCGGCGTGGTGAGCGAGCCCATGAAGTGGTAGTAGCCGAGCCTGGCGGGCAACAGGTCGGCGGGATTGACGCTCACCCCCGCCACGCTGTGCTCCGGCCCCGCCGCGATCGGCATGTTGTCGAGCACGGGTTTGAGCGCCGTGTTTTCCTTGCCGACCTTGAACAGCACGGCGACGACGGCGAGCTTGCCGGCTTCGTCCTTGTGCACGAAATGCGCGACCAGATCGTAGGGTTTGCCCTTGATGCGTTCTTCGCTCGGGGTGTGGAAGTGGAACTGCGCGAGCTGATAGACATGACCACCGATCGTCAGCGTGCCGGCGCCGGCCTCGTTCACCTGCACGGTGTGGCCGTTGTTGACGAGCGCGAGGGGTTTGGGCTGGTAGGCGAATTCCAGCGCGGGGGCGTTCTTGTCGACTTTGGCCGTGCGGATATCGATCGGCGACTGCGCGTGGCCGAGCTTGCATTCGCTGTAGCTCTTGTCGATCTCGGCCCAGTGCGCGGCGCCGTGCGCGCCCTCGTACGCCCAGTGCGGGGTTTCGGCCCACGCGGCGAGGCTCAGGCAGGACAGCAGGACGGCGGACAGGGGACGGACAGACATCGGTATTTCCTCGGTAACGGTAAAACCCGAGTATCGATGAATCTGGCTTACGGCAAGCTTACAGGAAGCGTTACTCGAACAGATCGTCCACCCCGGCCGGCGGCGTGCGTTCCAGATCCTGCAGCATTTCGCGGAAGTCGTCCGGCTCCTGGAAGCTCTTGTAGACCGAGGCGAAGCGGATATAGGCGATCTTGTCGAGCTTCTTCAGTTCATGCATCACCAGCTCGCCGATCTCGCGCGCAGCGATTTCGCGCTCGCCGCGCGCGAGCAGTTTCTGCCGGATGCGGTCGACCGCGGCATCGACAAGTTCGGTGGAAACCGGGCGCTTGTGCAGCGCGCGGCGAAAGCCCTCGCGCACCTTGGCCTCGGAAAAGTCTTCCCGCATGCCGTTGCCCTTCACGATCTGCGGCAGCCGGATGTCGGCCGTCTCGAAGGTGGTGAAGCGCTTTTCGCAGGCAGGGCAGCGACGGCGACGGCGGATGCTGTCGCCCGCCTCATTGACCCGCGAATCGATGACCTGGGTGTCGGCGTGGCCGCAGAACGGGCATCGCATCGCGGGACGGGATCAGCCGTAGACCGGGAATTTCGCCGTCAGCTTCGCCACTTCGCCCTTCACCCGTTCGAGGACGGACGCATCGTTCGGCGCGTCGAGCACGTCGGCGATCAGGTTGGCGAGCTGTTCGGCTTCGAGTTCCTTGAAGCCGCGCGTGGTCATCGCCGGCGTGCCGATGCGGATGCCGCTGGTGACGAAAGGTTTCTGCGGATCGTTGGGGATGGCGTTCTTGTTCACCGTGATGTGCGCCTGGCCCAGGAGTGCCTCGGCTTCCTTGCCGGTGAGGTTTTTCGCGCGCAGGTCGACCAGGAACACGTGGCTCTCGGTGCGGCCGGAGACGATGGCGAGCCCGCGCTCGACCAGCACCTTGCACATCACCAGCGCGTTGGCGACGACCTGCTCCTGGTAACGCTTGAATTCCGGCGTGGCGGCTTCCTTGAACGCGGTGGCCTTGCCGGCGATGACGTGCATCAGCGGGCCGCCCTGCAGGCCGGGGAAGATGGCGGAGTTGATCGCCTTCTCGTGCTCGGCGCGCATCAAAATGATGCCGCCGCGCGGGCCGCGCAGCGTCTTGTGCGTGGTCGAGGTCACCACGTCGGCGTGCGGCACCGGGTTGGGGTAGACGCCCGCCGCGATGAGGCCCGCGTAGTGCGCCATGTCCACCATGAAGATCGCGCCGATCTCTTTAGCCACTTTGGCGAAGCGCGCGAAGTCGATGCGCAGCGCATAGGCCGACGCGCCGGCGATGATGAGCTTGGGCTTGTGCTCGCGCGCAAGCGCTTCCATCCTGTCGTAATCGATTTCCTGCTTTTCGTTGAGGCCATAGGCGACGACGTTGAACCATTTGCCGCTCATGTTGAGCGCCATGCCGTGGGTGAGGTGGCCGCCTTCGGCGAGGCTCATGCCCATGATGGTGTCGC
Organism: Thiobacillus sp.; assembly: GCA_020217265.1. GTDB lineage: Bacteria > Pseudomonadota > Gammaproteobacteria > Burkholderiales > Thiobacillaceae > Thiobacillus. The sequence goes on from JAIWOS010000058.1 coordinate 2,555, forward strand.
CGGGCTTCAAAAAGGCCATGAACACCGCCTGGTTGGCCTGCGAACCGGAGTTGGGCTGCACGTTGGCGGCTTCCGCGCCGAACAGCGCCTTCACGCGGTCGATGGCCAATTGTTCGACGATGTCGACGTATTCGCAGCCGCCGTAGTAACGCTTGCCGGGGTAGCCCTCGGCGTACTTGTTGGTGAGCTGCGAACCCTGCGCCTGCATCACCGCCGGACTGGTGTAGTTTTCCGACGCGATCAGCTCGATGTGATCCTGCTGGCGGCGGTCTTCTTGCTGGATGGCGGCCCACAGGTCGGGGTCGGTCTGGGCGAGGGTCAGGTTTCGATTGAACATGGCTGGATCGAATGGAGCGGGGGCGGAAATAACGCAATTTTATCATGCGGGCCGAGCCGAGCTGCGGCGCAGCATCGCCGTGCCGGGAGTTGAAAGTGGTTTGACAGGGAGGTAAGGGAGGCGCGGGAAGAACCGTTTTTACCTCCCTTACCTTCCGTGCCTCCCTGTTGATCTTCTGAGGTTTCCCCGTGCGCCACTTATAATCCCGGAAAACCCGAGGACGAGCATGCAAAGACGTGATTTCCTGAGCGGCGCCGGCGTCGCCGCCCTGCTGCCTTTGGCCGCGCAGGCCGCTGACCTCCCCGCCATCCGTTGGCGGCTGGCGTCGAGCTTCCCCAAGAGCCTCGACACCATCTACGGCGCGGCGGAAACTTTGAGTAAACGCGTTGCGGCCCTCACGGGCGGCAAGTTCCAGATTCGCGTCTTCGCCGGCGGCGAACTCGTGCCCGGGCTGCAGGTGCTCGACGCGGTCGGCAACGGCACCGCCGAATGTGGCCACTCGGCCGGCTACTACTACGTGGGCAAGAACCTCGCGCTTGCCTTCGACACCGCCGTGCCGTTCGGCCTCACGGCGCGCCAGCAGAATGCCTGGATGTACGCGGGCGGCGGCATCGAGGCGCTGCGCAAGCTCTACGCCAAATACAACGTCGTGCAATTCCCCGGCGGCAACACCGGCACGCAGATGGGCGGCTGGTTCAGAAAGCCGATCAAGTCGCTGGCTGATCTCAAAGGCCTGAAGATGCGCATCCCGGGCATCGGCGGCAAGATCATGGCCAAGCTCGGCGCGGTGCCGCAGACGTTGCCCGGCGGCGACATCTACCCCGCGCTGGAACGCGGCGCGCTCGACGCCGCCGAGTGGGTGGGCCCCTACGACGACGAAAAACTCGGCTTCCACAAGATCGCCAAACACTACTATTACCCGGGTTGGTGGGAAGGCGGGCCGCAGCTCTCGTTCTACGTCAACCAGACGGCGTGGAAAGGCCTGCCCGAGCTCTATCGCCAGGCCTTCGAAGTCGCCACCGCCGAGGCCAATCAATTGATGCTCGCGCAATACGACGCCAAGAATCCGCCCGCGCTCCTGCGGCTGGTGGGGCAGGGGGTGCAGCTTCACCCGTATCCCAAGGACGTGATGCTCGCCGCGCGCCGCGCCACCTTCGAACTCTACGAAGAGGAAGCGAAAACCAATCCGGATTTCGCCGCCATCTACCGGCCGTGGAAAGCCTTCCGCGACACCGAGTTCCAGTGGTTCAAGGTCAACGAGGCGGCGTATGCCAACTTCAACTACTACGTGAAATAGTGATTCACTTGGATAAAACATTCACCACAGAGCCACGGAGACGCAGAGAAATCTCCCCGGGTGTCGTGTGGGGGGTGATTCTCTTCATGCCTCTGTAACTTTGTGGCGAAAGGATTTGGAATGAACACGCTTGACCAGCTCATCACCACCTTCGACCTCGGCCTGCGCACCGTGTTCGCCACGCCACACGCCAGCCGGCCCTATCCCGCGGCAGGCGTTTCCGAACCCCAAATGAGCGAAGCGGACAAGGCCCGTGCCGCCGCGCTCATGCGCGTCAACCACGTCGGCGAGGTCTGCGCGCAGGCGCTCTACGCCGGCCAGGCGCTCACCGCCAGGAACGCGCGCGTGCGCGGCGAACTCGAACAGGCCGCGCGCGAGGAAACCGACCACCTCGCCTGGTGCGAGCAGCGCATCAACGAACTTGGTGGCCGCAAGAGCCTGCTGAATCCCGTGTGGTTCGGCGGCGCGTTTGGAATCGGGGTGGTCGCCGGGCTGCTCGGCGACAAATGGAACCTTGGCTTTCTTGCCGAAACCGAGCGCCAGGTCGAAGCCCACCTCGACGGCCACCTGCAGAAACTCCCCGAGGCCGACGCCAAAAGCCGCGCCGTCGTCGAACAGATGAAGATCGACGAAGCCCACCACGCCCAGACCGCCATCGAGCATGGCGGCGCGCCGCTGCCCATGCCGGTGAAGCTGGCGATGCGCCTTGCGGCGGATGTCATGCGGCAGACGGCAAGCCGTATTTGAAATCTCTTTTCAGGAGGACGCCATGAGCGACTACGGATTCGATACCCAAATCAGCGGCCCCTTCGACGCGGCCATCGACAAGGTCACCGCTGCACTGAAGGCCGAAGGCTTCGGCGTGCTGACCGACATCGATGTGAAAAGTACGATGAAGGCGAAGCTGGACGTGGACATGCGGCCTTACCGCATCCTCGGCGCGTGCAATCCGCCGCTGGCCAACCAGGCGATCGGCGCCGAGCCGGACGTGGGCATGCTGCTGCCGTGCAACGTGGTGGTGCGCGAGGAGGCCGACGGCAAGGTGACGGTGTCCTTCCTCGACCCCGGCATCATGGTGAAGCTGGTATCGAACACCGTCGTGCACGGCGTGGCGGCCGAGGCGCGGGCGCGGCTCTTGCGGGTGAGGGACGCGCTTGCCGGTTGAATCGCCGGCACCGGACGCAGCCCGCCTCAGGCGGGTTTTTTTTCGCCCGGCGTATCGGAGGCGATTTCCTGCACCAGCACGAAAGGCGCGACGACGACGCCCCAGAACACCTGCTGCGCGGCGTGCCAGCGCCGGGCATCGTCGGGTTCGGCGCGGGCGAGCGTGCCGTCCGCGAGCCAGTCTTGCACGGCAGCGGCGTTGTTCTCCGCGACCTGCAGCGCGGCTTCGACGAGATCAAAGCCGGGTTTCACGCGCACGACGACGCCGCGCGCGAAATGGCGTTCGAGTTCGGGCCAGGCCAGACGCGCGGTTTCGAGGTTGAGCTTGGCGCGGAGGATATCGCTGGGGGTCACGGCAGGTTCAGGAAACAGGATTCAGGACACGAGGATTTTCAGCGCGCCTTGCCGCCGCCGCGGCGCTGGCTGAGCGGGTGCTTGGGCACCTGATGCGGGCGGCCATCGCTGGCCGGACCGGGCTTGCCGCGGGGCTGCCCTGCGGCGGGTTTGGCGGGGGCCGGACGCGCCGTC
>JAIWOS010000059.1 GCA_020217265.1 Thiobacillus sp.
CCGCGCGCGACGCCGCCGAGGCCGCCGCGCGCGAGGCCACCGACAGCACCCTGCCGCAAAAAGAAGCGGCCCTGCGCGCCGCGCAGCAGGCGGTGGGCGAAGCGCAGCGCGCGGTATCCGAGCTCGAACGCGCGCGCCAGGTCGACGAAAACAGCCTCGGCCACACCCGGCGCCAGATCGAACAGCTCGACTTGCGCCGCAGGCGGCTCGAACAGGAACAGGCGCAGCTGCCGCGCCCCGACGCGGCGGGACTGTCGAAGAAGCAGGTCGAAGTCGAGGAACTGGCACAGACGCTCGCCGCCGCGCAGGCGAAACTCAAGGACGCCGAAGCGGTGCTGCCCGAACTCGACGCCGCGCGCGGCCGGCACCAGCGCGATCTGGAGGCGGCGCGCAAGCACCTGCACCAGACCGAAGCCGAACTCGCCGCGCTGAAAAAATTGCAGGAATCGCTGAAAGCCGACGAAAAGCTCGGCGCCTGGCTGGCCCGGCGCGGTTTGCAGCACGCGGCGCGTCTGTGGGAGAAACTCAAGGTCGAGCCGGGCTGGGAAGCGGCGGTCGAGGCGGTGCTGCGCGAACGTCTGCAGGCGGTGGCGGCCGATCTTCAATGGGACGGGGACGACGACGCGCCGCCTGCGCGGTTCACCCTGTGGACGGCGCAGGGCGCGGCGGCTGCCGCGCCGCCGGCAGAATATCTCGCCAGCAAGATCGCCTGCGACGACCTCAACGCCCGCGCCGCGCTCGCCGACTGGCTGGCGGGCGTTTACTGGGCCGACGACGCCGGGGCGGCGCGCGCCCTGGCTGCGCATCGGGTGGCCGGCGAATGCGTGGTCACCCGCGAGGGCCACGTGTTCACGCCGCACAGCGTCACTTTCCACGGTCCGCACACAGCGGTCGAGGGCATACTCGCGCGCGGCCGCGAAATGGAGCGCCTGACGGAGGACGGCACGCGTCTGGCAGCCGAGGTGGCCCGTCTGGAGGCGGCCGCCGCGGCGGCGCAGCAGGCGGTGGCCGAGCGCCAGCGCGAAATCCAGGCATGGCGCGCGCAGACCGCACAGACGCAAAACCGCCACCACACCGCGCAAATGGAGCTCCTGCGCTTGCAGCAGGCGGTGGAGCGGGTGCAGGGCCGCACCAGCCAGATCGCGGCCGAGCTGGCCGAAGTCGCGCGTCTGCTGGCGAACGAGACAGCCAACGCCGAAGCGATCGAGGCCCGGCTGAAAACCTACCGCGAGCAGGAAACCGCCGCGCGCGACGCGCTCTACGCCGCGCGCCAGCAGCGCGACCAGGCCGACCGCGCCGTGTTCGAGGCGCGCGAACTGCAACGCGCGATGGAACGCCGGCAGCAGGAAGCCGGCTTCGCGCTCGCCACCTGCACCAGCAAGATCCGCGAGCTGACCGACACGCTCGCGCGCATCGACCGGGAAATCGCTGACGATACGGTTCGCCTGGACAGCGCCCGCGAGGAACTCGCCCGCCTGCCGGCCGACGCGCTGGATGCCGAACTGCAGGCGGCGCTGACGGCGCGCGCCGAGGCCGAAACCGCGCTGGCGGCGGCGCGCAATGCGGTCGAAGGACTCACCGCCGAACTGCGCGGCCATGACGAGGCGCGGCTCGCCTGCGAGCAGGGCCTCGATCCTCTGCGCCGCAGCATCGAACAGCTGAAGCTCAAGGACCAGGAAGCCATGCTCATGCAGTCGCAGTTCGAACTGCAACTGCGCGAAGCCGCTGCGGACGAAGCCAGCCTCGAATCGGGCTTTGCCGACAGCCCCAAGCCGGCCCAGCTGCAGGCCGCGATCACCCGGCTGCAGAACGAGATCGCCGCGCTCGGCGCGGTGAATCTGGCCGCGCTCGACGAACTCACCCAGGCGCAGGAACGCAGCGAATATCTCGCCGCGCAGTGCGCCGACCTGCTGGAGGCCGTGACCACGCTGGAGGATGCGATCCAGCGCATCGACCAGGAATCGCGCGCGCGGCTGAAGGAGACCTTCGACACCGTGAACCGGCACATGGGCGAGCTGTTTCCGCGGCTCTTCGGCGGCGGTCAGGCCAAGCTCATCCTCACCGGCGAGGAACTGCTCGATTCAGGCGTGCAGGTGTTCGCCCAGCCGCCGGGCAAGAAGAACGCGTCGATCCATGTCCTGTCGGGCGGCGAGAAGACGCTCACCGCGCTCTCCCTGGTGTTCGCCATGTTCAAGCTCAACCCCGCGCCGTTCTGCCTGCTCGACGAGGTCGACGCGCCGCTCGACGACGCCAACACCGACCGCTACTGCAATCTGGTGCGCGCCATGTCCGACCACACGCAGTTCCTCTTCATCACCCACAACCGCGTCACCATGGAAATGGCGCAGCACCTCGCCGGCGTCACCATGCAGGAGCCGGGCGTATCGCGCATCGTCGCGGTGGACGTGGAGGAAGCCGCGGGGATGATCGAGGCGGCCTGAACGTCGCTCAGTGCCGGCGGGGCCCGATGGGGCGCGACGCCTGGACGTGCGTATCCTTGTGGCGGAAGTTGATGCGGCCCTTGGTCAGGTCGTAGGGCGACATCTCGATGGTCACCTTGTCACCCGCCAGGATGCGGATGCGGTGCTTGCGCATCTTGCCCGACGCGTAGGCGATGATTTCGAAACCGTTGGCAAGCGTGACGCGGAAACGGGTTTGCGGAAGCACTTCGTTGACGACGCCTTCCATTTCGACGAGTTCTTCTTTGGACATGACGGATTCCTCTGGGTAAGCCGGGGGGCGGCGCGCCGACGGCGCCGGACGGGGGCGAAAGATCGCAGTGGGGGCTGCGGCAGCGATGCCGGTGGGCTGCTGCCAGGAGGAAAGCCGGTGGGCAAACCCGAAGACCAGTTCGGCCGGCAGTATGAGGGGCGGGGCACGCGTGGCAAGCCAGACCCTGCGGGGCGGCCGCGAGCTAGCCGCAGAGGGCGGCAATCGGCGAGAATAGCGTCTTTGACTTTTGCCGGTTTCCGCCATGCTGGACATTCAATTGCTGCGCCGCGATGCGGCCCAGGTTGCCGCCCGTCTCGCCGCGCGCGGTTTCACTTTCGACACCGCGCGCTTCGAAGCGCTGGAGGCCGAGCGCAAGACGCTCCAGACCCGCACCCAGGACGCCCAGGCCAAACGTAACGCGCTGTCCAAGCAGATCGGCATGATGAAAGGCAAGGGCGAGGACACCACGGCGGTGATGGCCGAGGTGGCCGGGCTCGGAGACGAGTTGAAAGCGTCGGAAACCCGCCTGGCCGAACTCCAGACCGAGCTCAACGACTTCCTCATGGGCGTGCCCAACCTGCCGCACGAATCGGTGCCGGCCGGCAGGGACGAAACGGGCAACGTCGAGGTGGCGCGCTGGGGCACGCCGCGCAGCTTCGACTTCGCGGTGCGCGACCATGTCGATATCGGAGAAGGCCTTGGGCAGCTCGATTTCGAGGCGGCGGTGAAGCTCACCGGCAGCCGCTTCAGCGTAATGCGCGGCCATCTGGCGCGCCTGCACCGCGCGCTCGCCCAGTTCATGCTCGACGTGCACACCACGGAGCACGGCTACACGGAAGTGTACGTGCCGTATCTGGTGAACGCCGATTCGATGCGCGGTACCGGCCAGTTGCCCAAGTTCGAGGCCGATTTGTTCCACGTGCCGCGCGACTCGAAGCAGAGCGAGACTGACGCCGACCGGCTCTATCTCATTCCCACCGCCGAAGTCCCGGTGACCAATCTGGTGCGCGACGAGATCGTGCCGGCTGAATCGCTGCCGCTGAAGTTCGTTGCCCACACCCCATGCTTCCGCTCCGAGGCGGGTTCCTACGGCCGCGACACGCGCGGCATGATCCGCCAGCACCAGTTCGACAAGGTCGAGATCGTGCAGATGGTGAAGCCGGAGGATTCGTACGCCGCGCTGGAAACTCTCACGGCAAACGCCGAGGCGATCCTGCAGAAACTTGGTTTGCCGTACCGCAAGATGCTGCTGTGCACCGGCGACATGGGTTTCTCGTCGGCCAAGACCTACGACCTCGAAGTGTGGCTGCCGGCGCAGAATACCTACCGCGAGATTTCCTCCTGCTCCAACTTCGAGGCTTTCCAGGCGCGGCGCATGCAGGCGCGCACCCGCAATGCCCAGGGCAAGACGGAACTGCTGCACACGTTGAACGGCTCGGGGCTGGCGGTGGGGCGCACGCTGGTGGCAATTCTGGAGAACTACCAGAACGCCGACGGCAGTGTGTCCATTCCCGAGGCCCTCAGGCCCTGGATGGGCGGACTGGATAAACTCACGCCGGCGTAAGGTTCGCGCGGCGGCCGTCAGCCCCGCGCATCCGGCGACCCTGTCTTGTCGCCCAGGTTGATGAGCGAATCGAATTCCGGCTCCAGGCGCTGCAGGATGTCGTAGTAGTTGCGGATGTTTTCTGCGAAGCCCAGCGCCTCGTGGCCGCGCGCGTAGCCGTATTTCATGGCGCGGGCGTAGGTGCCGCGGCCGAGATAGGGCAGCGCTTCCTTCACGTCGGCCCAGTTGTCCGGGTTGCCGCCGCGCGCCTGGGCGATGCGGCGCGCATCCTCCATGTGGCCCTGCCCCTGGTTGTAGGCGGCGAGCGCGATCCAGGTGCGGTCAGGTTCTGCGATGCGTGCCGGCAGCGCCTCCTTCAGCAGCGCCAGATAGCGCGCGCCGCCGAGGATGCTCTGGCGCGCATCGAGCCGGTTGGTCACGCCCATGCGGTCGGCGGTTTCGCCGGTCAGCATCATGAGCCCGCGCACGCCGGTGGGCGAGGTGGCAAACGCATTCCACTGCGATTCCTGATAGCCGATCGCGGCCAGCAGCCGCCAGTCGATACCCGTGAGCGTCTGCGCCTCCTGAAAATGGCGGCGCAACTCTGGCAGGCGCTGCCGGCGGCGCTCCAGCATGCCGAGCACGTCCGTGCTGTCGAGCTGCCTGACGTGGCCGAAATACCGTTCGTAGATGCGCTTGATCGTGCCGTCCTTGCGTGCCGCTTCGACGAAGCGGGCGAGTTCGATGCGCAGCGACTGCGACGCGTGCACCGGCAGGGCCCAGACGATTTTCTGCGTCTCCGGCAAGTCGAACGCCACCTGCAGCCCCGGATACAGCGTGCGCAGCGGATCGAAGTCCATGCCGCTGATCGCCACCGCGTCGACCTTGCCCGCCTGCAACTGCGCCAGCAATTCCTCCGGCCAGACGTTCTCCAGCGCAACCCAGGCCAGCGCCGGCTGCTTGCGTTTCAGGCGCATCAGCATGGGCGCATGGCCCGAGCCGGCGATCAGCGCCAGTTTCCTGCCGACCAGCGCGCGTGCGTCGCGGGGCGCGCGCTCGTCCGCACGTACCACGATATGCACCGGCGTTTCAAACAGCACCGGGCCGGCAATCAGGTGCCGGTCGCGCACCGCCGTGAGCGGCAGCGCGGCCGCCGCCAGATGGATGGCGCGAGTATCGAGCAGATCAAGGAGGGCATCCGGGCGCTCCTTCTCGACCCATTTCACCGACCAGTGGCGCGAGCCGGCGAAGGCCTCGACGAGATCGTGCTCGAATCCCGCCGGCGTGTCGTTGGGCGCGATGTAATACGTGGACGGGCTGTTGCGCGTCCCCACCCACAACTCGCCCGTGACTTCGGGTGGCGCGACCGGCTGCCCACAAGCCGCCAGCGCCAGACCCAGCATCAGCACAGCCCATCTCCGATGGAACGCCATTGTTTTCATGCTTGGCATGCGGACAGTCTGCCCTGACAGGAAAATTTCGTCCACCCGGCGGCCGGATTCGCGGTGACTCGGTTACAATACGCGCCGCCGGAGAGGTGGCAGAGTGGTCGAATGTACCTGACTCGAAATCAGGCGTAGGTGCAAGCCTACCGTGGGTTC
>JAIWOS010000060.1 GCA_020217265.1 Thiobacillus sp.
CACGGCTTCGCTGCCGGCCGCGGTGGCGGCTTCGCCCGCTGCGGCGGCGGCTTCGCCGGTGGCGTGGGCGGCATCCTTCGCAGCGGTCGCAGCGGAGTCGACCGCCTGGCCTGCGGAGTCGGCGGCCGCGCCTGCGGCTTCCTTGGCTTGGTCCATCGCCGGCGCGGCGGCTTGCTCCGCTTTTTGACAGGCGCTCAGCGCGAACGCGGCGAGCAAGGCGACGAGAAGTTTCGATTGCATGTGGGTCTCCCGGATGAATATGGTGATGGATGAAAGGACGCAGGCCCGCGGCCCGCAGCGGGTTTTATACGCCGATTCGTCCCGGCTACGAGCTCGCGTCTGCGATTTTTACAAACGCCGCTCAGAAGCGCTCGTCGCCGCGCAGGTAGCGCCATTGGCCCGGCGGCAGGTCGCCCAGCCGCACGCGGCCGATGCGCACCCGCTTCAATCCGACCACTTTCAGGCCGACCAGTTCGCACATGCGGCGGATCTGCCGCTTGCGGCCTTCACGCAGAAGGAAGCGCAACTGGTCGGCATTCTGCCAGGCGACTTTCGCCGGGCGCAGTTTCTTGCCGTCCAGACTCAGGCCGTGGTTGAGCAGCGCGAGTCCGCGTTCGTCGAGCCGGCCCTCCACCCGCACCAGGTATTCCTTTTCCACAGCGGAGTCGTCGCCGATCAGCTGTTTGGCGATGCGGCCGTCCTGCGTCAGCACCAAGAGACCCGTGGAGTCGATATCGAGCCGGCCGGCCGGCGCAAGCCCCTTCAACTGCGCGCGGGCGAAGCGCCGGGGTTCGCGGTCGCCCGTCCAGCGCGTCTCGGCGCGAATCAGCGCCACGGCGGGCTCATGGCCGGGCTCGGGCTGGCCCGACACATAGCCGACCGGCTTGTGCAGCAGGATCGTGACGCGCTCGGCCTGGCGCGCGTTCGCCTCGGCATCCAGGCGGATCGCGCAGTCTGGATCGACCTTGGTACCCAGTTCGGAAACCCGTTTGCCGTCGACGAAAACCAGCCCCTGCTCGATATAGGCGTCCGCCTCGCGACGCGAGCACAGCCCGCGTTCGGACATGAGCTTGGACAGACGGACGGGCTCGCCCATGTCAGCGCCGCGCCAGCACCGGCTGCAGGTACTTGCCGGTGTGGCTCGCCGGGTTCGCCGCCACGTCTTCCGGCGTGCCGGTGGCGAGGATTTGCCCGCCGCCCGCACCGCCCTCGGGGCCAAGATCAATCAGCCAGTCGGCGGTCTTGATCACGTCGAGATTGTGTTCGATGACGACCACGCTGTTGCCGGCATCGGCCAGGCGTTGCAGCACACGCAGCAAGAGGTCGATGTCGGCGAAGTGCAAGCCCGTGGTCGGCTCGTCGAGGATGTAGAGCGTGCGACCGGTATCACGCTTACTGAGTTCGAGCGCGAGCTTGACGCGCTGCGCCTCGCCACCCGAGAGCGTGGTCGCCGACTGGCCGAGGCGGATGTAGCCCAGGCCGACGTCGATCAGCGTTTGCAGTTTCTTCTTCACCACCGGCACGGCGTCGAAAAACTCGGCGGCAGCCTCGATCGTCATTTCCAGCACGTCGCGGATGGTTTTGCCCTTGTAGTGCACTTCGAGCGTTTCGCGGTTGTAGCGCGCGCCGTGACACACGTCGCAGGGCACGTAGATGTCGGGCAGAAAGTGCATTTCGACACGGACCACGCCATCGCCCTGGCAGGCTTCGCAGCGCCCGCCCTTGACGTTGAACGAAAACCGGCCCGGTCCGTAGCCGCGCGTGCGCGCTTCGGGCACGCCCGCGAAGAGTTCGCGGATCGGCGTAAACAGCCCGGTGTAGGTCGCCGGGTTGGAGCGTGGCGTGCGGCCGATCGGCGACTGGTCGACGTTGATGACCTTGTCGAAATACTCCAGACCTTCGATCTCGTCGTGCGGCGCGGGCTCGGCGCTGGAACCATAGAGATGGCGCGCAACAGCCGTGTAGAGCGTGTCGTTGATGAGCGTGGATTTGCCCGAGCCCGACACGCCGGTGACGCAGACGAACAGGCCCACGGGCAGTTCGAGCGTGACGTTTTTCAGGTTGTTGCCGGTGGCGTTCTTCACCCGCAGCGTGCGTTCGGGATCGCGCGCGCGCCGCGTTTTCGGGATCGCAATGCTGCGTTTGCCCGACAAGTACGCGCCGGTGAGCGAGGTCTTCGACAGCCGGATTTCCTCCGGCGTGCCTTCCGCCACCACTTCGCCGCCGTGCACGCCCGCGCCGGGGCCCATGTCCACCACGTAATCGGCGGCGCGGATCGCGTCCTCGTCGTGTTCGACCACCAGCACCGAGTTGCCGATGTCGCGCAGGTGCTTCAAGGTGGCGAGCAGGCGGTCGTTGTCGCGCTGATGCAGGCCGATCGAAGGCTCGTCGAGCACGTACATCACGCCGGTGAGGCCGGAGCCGATCTGCGACGCGAGCCGGATGCGCTGCGATTCGCCGCCCGAGAGCGTGTCGGCGGAACGGTCGAGCGACAGGTAATCCAGCCCGACGTTGTTGAGGAAGCCGACGCGGGCGACGATTTCCTTCACGATCTTGTCGGCAATCTGCGCGCGGTGGCCGTCGAGTTTCAGGGTTTCGAAAAAGGCCAGCACCTGTTTCAAAGGCAGCGCGCTGACTTCATAGATGGCCTTGCCGCCGACCAGCACATGCCGCGCCTCCTCGCGCAGACGCGTGCCGCCGCACGACGGGCAGGGCTTGTTGTTCTGGTACTTGGCGAGTTCCTCGCGCACCGCCATCGAGTCGGACTCGTGATAACGGCGCTCCATGTTGGCGAGCACGCCCTCGAACGGATAGGCGCGGGTGGTGAAGCCGCCGCGCGGCGCGAGCACCTGGAAATTGATCGCTTCCTTGCCGCTGCCGTTCAGAATCACGTCGCGGATACGCGGCGGCAGATCTTCCCAGGGCGTATCGAGGTCGAAGCCGTAGTGCATCGCCAGCGACTGCAGCATCATGAAAAAGAACTGGTTGCGCTTGTCCCAGCCCTTGATCGCGCCGGAGGCGAGCGACAGATGCGGGAAGGCGACCACCCGCGCCGGGTCGAAAAAGGTGATCTGGCCGAGGCCGTCGCAGGTCTGGCAGGCGCCCATCGGGTTGTTGAACGAGAACAGGCGCGGCTCAAGCTCGGGCAGGGCGTAGCTGCACACCGGGCAGGCGAATTTGGCGGAAAAGAGGTGTTCCGTGCCTGAATCCATTTCCACCGCCAGCGCGCGGCCGTCGGCGTGGCGCAACGCGGTTTCGAAACTCTCGGCGAGGCGCTGTTTGGCGTCGGCGCGCACTTTCAGGCGATCGACCACGACCTCGATGGTGTGCTTCTTGTTCTTGTCGAGCTTGGGCACGGCGTCGATCTCGTGCACCTTGCCGTCGACGCGCACCCGCACGAAGCCCTGCGCGCGCAGCTCGGCAAAGAGTTCGAGGTTTTCGCCCTTACGCCCCACTACCAGCGGCGCGAGGATCATCAGCTTGGTGTCTTCCGGCAGCGCCAGCACGGCATCGACCATCTGCGAAACCGTCTGCGCGGCGAGCGTGATGCCGTGCTCCGGGCAGCGCGGGTCGCCGACGCGCGCATATAAAAGCCGCAGGTAATCGTGGATCTCGGTGACGGTGCCGACGGTCGAACGCGGGTTGTGGCTGGTCGCCTTCTGCTCGATGGAAATCGCCGGACTCAAACCTTCGATCAGATCGACGTCGGGCTTTTCCATCAGCTGCAGGAACTGCCGCGCGTAGGCCGACAGCGATTCGACGTAGCGGCGCTGGCCTTCGGCGTAGAGCGTGTCGAAGGCGAGCGAGGACTTGCCCGATCCCGACAGCCCGGTGATGACCACCAGCTTGTTGCGTGGCAGATCGAGGCTGACGTTCTTGAGGTTGTGCGTGCGGGCGCCGCGTATTCGGATGCTGTCCATGGGGTCGGAGCGTAATTCGCAACCTGCTAATATAGCGGACTTCCGCACCCAGCCGAATCGCGATCACGCCGTGGCCCAGCTCGACCTGTCCGAAAACATGACCCGCAGCGAGAAGCGCGCGGCGTCGGGGCTTGCCGCCATCTTCGGCCTCAGGATGCTGGGCATGTTCCTGATCCTGCCGGTGTTCGCGCTGTACGCCGAACACCTGCCGGGCGGCGACAACCATACGCTGGTCGGGCTGACGCTGGGCATGTACGGGCTCACCCAGGCGGTGCTGATGATCCCCTTCGGCATGGCGTCCGACCGCATCGGCCGCAAGAAGGTCATCATCTTCGGGCTGCTCGTTTTCGCGCTGGGCAGTTTCGTCGCCGCCGCGGCCTCCGACATTTACTGGACGATCTTCGGCCGCGCCCTGCAGGGCGCAGGCGCGGTATCGGCGGCGGTGACCGCCCTGCTCGCCGACCTCACCCGCGAGGAGCACCGCACCAAGGCGATGGCGCTGATCGGCTCGTCCATCGGGCTGACCTTTGCCGTCTCGCTGGTCGCCGGCCCCGCGCTCAATACCCTGATCGGCGTGCCCGGCATTTTCGCGCTCACCGGCGTGCTCGCGCTGGCGGCAATCTGGGTGGTGCGCGCGTGGGTGCCCGATCCCGCCGATTCGCACTTCCATGCCGATGCCGAGGCGAACCCGGCGCGGCTCGCCGACGTGCTGAAAAACAGGCAGCTCCTCCGGCTCGACTTCGGCATCTTTGCCCTGCACGCCGCGCAGATGGCGATGTTCGTGGTGGTGCCGGTGGCGCTGAAGAATGCCGGTCTGCCCGCCGTCCACCACTGGTGGGTGTACCTGCCGGTGCTGCTGGGATCCTTTGTCCTGATGGTGCCGGCGATCATTTATGGCGAAAAGCGCGGCCGGATGAAACTCGTGTTCATCGGCGGGGTGGCGACCATGCTGCTGGCGCAGCTGGGCCTGGCCCTGGGCATCGGGCAGGTCTGGAGCATCGTCGGCGCGCTGTTCTTCTACTTTGTCGCCTTCAACCTGCTCGAAGCCAGCCTGCCGTCGCTCATTTCCAAAATGGCGCCGGTCTCGGCCAAGGGCACCGCGATGGGCGTCTACAACACCGCGCAGGCGCTGGGCCTGTTCTTCGGCGGCGCGTTCGGCGGCTGGCTGGCGCAGCACCACGGCTTTGCTGCCGTGTTCGTCTTCTGCGTCGTGCTGATGGCGCTCTGGCTGGGCGCCGCGCTGTCGATGGTGCCGCCGCCCGCGATCAGGACGCGCATGTTCCGCGTCGGCGCCATGCCGGCCGACCAGGCCGACCTGCTCCGAAGCCAGCTGGCGGGCGTGGCGGGCGTGGTCGAGGCCGTGGTGCTGGCCGAGGAGGGCGTGGCCATGCTCAAGGTCAGCCTCCAGGGCTGGGACGAGGCGCGCGCGCGCAGCCTGCTCGAGCCGGCCTGATAGAATCCCGGCCTGGAATCACGAAACCGTTCAGGGGAAAACATGGCATCGGTCAACAAGGTCATACTCGTCGGCAACCTGGGGCGCGACCCCGAAATGCGCTATCTGCCCAGCGGCGAGGCCGTGGCCAATTTCAGCGTGGCCACCACCGACAAATACAAGGACAAGAGCGGTGCGCTCGCCGAACACACCGAGTGGCACAACGTTTCCTTCTTTGGCCGCACCGCAGAAGTGTGCGGGCAATACCTCAAGAAAGGCAGCCAGGTCTACATCGAAGGCTCGATCCGCTCGCGCAAGTACACCGACAAGAACGGCGTCGAGCGCACCGCCTACGAAATCCGCGGCGACCGCATGCAGATGCTGGGCGGCCGCGCCGGCGGCGGCATGGCCGACATGGACGACGGCGGCTACACCCAGGCGCCGCCGCCCGCCCGCAGCCAGCCAGCCGCTTCGCGTGGCGCGCCCG
>JAIWOS010000061.1 GCA_020217265.1 Thiobacillus sp.
CAGGGCGCGCATCGCCGAGCTCTCGGGCGGCGAGCAGCAGCGGGTGGCGATCGCGCGCGCGCTGGTCAACCGCCCGCCCATCGTGCTCGCCGACGAGCCGACCGCGCCGCTCGACAGCGAACGCGCGCTCACCGTGGTGAAGATCCTGAACCGCCTGGCGCAGGAATTCCGCACCGCGATCATCGTCGTCACCCACGACGAAAAGATCATCCCCACCTTCAAGCGCATCTACCATATCCGCGACGGCAGGACCTACGAAGAAGCCGGCGAAGGACGGGCGATATGAAACTGACTTTTCTCGGCGCGGCGCGCGAAGTCACCGGCTCGAGCTACCTGGTCGAGGCGGACGGCGTACGCTTCCTGGTCGATTGCGGCCTGTTCCAGGGCGGGCGCGAGACGCGCGCGAAGAACCGGCGCGCGTTTTCCTACGATCCGGCGACGATCGATTTCGTCATCCTCACCCACGCCCACATCGACCACTCCGGCCTGCTGCCGCGGCTGGTCGCGCTCGGTTTCAAGGGCGCGATCCATGCGACCTCCGCCACCCGCGACCTGCTCGGGGTGATGCTGCCCGATGCGGCGCACATCCAGGAAAAGGAAGCGGAATACGCCAACCTCGACCGTTTCCGCCGCGGCATGGAAAAGGGTGCCGCGGGCGGCGCGCACGAGGTGGCGCCGCTGTATACCGTGGCGCAGGCACAGGCCGCGCTCAAGCGGCTCAATCCGGTGGACTACGATCTGGAAATCGCGCCGCACCCGCGCGTGCGCGCAACTTTCCGCGACGCCGGCCACATCCTCGGCTCGGCGATCGTCGAACTGTGGGTCGAGGAAGGCCAAAAACGGCGCAAGATCG
The DNA here is from genome assembly GCA_020217265.1 of Thiobacillus sp. Lineage (GTDB taxonomy): Bacteria > Pseudomonadota > Gammaproteobacteria > Burkholderiales > Thiobacillaceae > Thiobacillus. The sequence goes on from JAIWOS010000061.1 coordinate 854, forward strand.
TGTTCTCGGGCGACCTCGGCCAGCCGGCGCGGCCGCTGCTGCGCGACCCCACGCCGATTGCCGACGCCGACTATCTGCTGGTCGAATCGACCTACGGCGACCGCAACCACAAGAGCCTGGAAGCGACGCAGGACGAACTCGTCGAAGCCGTGTGCGACACGATCGAGCGCAAGGGCGGCAATGTCGTCGTGCCCGCCTTCGCCGTCGGCCGCACCCAGGACATGCTCTACCTGCTGGCGGACCTGACGCGGCAGGGGCGCCTGCCCAGGCTGTCGGTGTTCGTCGACTCGCCCATGGCCACCGCCGCCACCGAGATCACCTACCGTCACATGGAACTGCTCGACGCCGAAACCCATGCGCTGATGGGGCGACACGGCGGCGCGCAGTATTTCCGCAAGCTCGATTTCGTCGAGGACGTGGAAGAATCGAAGGCGCTCGACCGCATCGCCGGCGGCGCCGTGATCATCTCGGCGAGCGGCATGTGCGAAGCGGGGCGCATCAAGTTCCACCTGCGCGCCAACCTGCCGCGCCGTGAATCGACCGTGCTCATCACCGGCTTCCAGGCCGCCGGCACGCTGGGGCGCCGCCTGGTCGATGGCGCGAAGCGGGTGCGCCTCCTCGGCGAGGAGATTCCGGTGCGCGCCGACCTCCATACGCTGGGCGGCCTGTCGGCGCATGCCGACCGCGACGCGCTGCTTTCCTGGCTCGGGCATTTCCGCAGCGCGCCCCGCCGCGTGTTCGTGGTGCACGGCGAGGACGCCGTGGCGGGCGGCTTTGCCGACACCCTGCGCGCGCGTTTCGGCTGGGACGCGCTGGCGCCCGAGGCGGGTGCCACGTACCTGCTGGATTAGCGCGGCACGCGTTCCAGCAGTTCGCGCACGTATTTCGACGGAATCGCGTAGCTGATGCCCGACGGCGCGGTGAGCGCCGCTTCCTTGGCGCCCTTCACGTACACCGAATTGATCACGCCGAGCACCTCGCCGGTGTCCGGGTTCCACACCGGGCTGCCGCTGTTGCCGGGGTAGGCGACGGCGTCGAGCGCGAACACCTCGTAGGGATCCTTGGCCTGCCTGAGCGCGCGCGCGTTCAGTTGCGCGGCGGCCGCGACCGGGGTGTAAATGGGGACGATGGCGGCGAGCCCCGCGCGGTGGGTGGAGGCGTTGAGTCCCAGCACCGAGCCGATGGGGTAGCCGGTGAAGTAGAGCTGCCAGCCTTCGCGCGCGCGGCTGGAGTCGCCCAGCTTCAGCGCGGGCAGCGGCTCGCCCTCGATTTTCAGGAGCGCCAGATCGCGCTCGCGGTCGAGTGCGACGATCTTTGCCGGGCGCACGACCATCTGCCGGTCGCGGCCGAGGAAGATGGCGTGGGTTTCGTTCTTCTCGGTGTCGAGCGTCTTGTCGAAGATGTGCGCGCACGACACGATCTGGCGGCCGTCCAGGATCGCGAAACCGGTGCCGAGCAGCTTGGCGCGCGGGCTGCCGGTGGGGTTGAACGTGCCCACTCCGACCACGCCGGGCTTGATCGATGGCAGCAGGTCGGCCACGTCGGCGCGGGCTGGCAGGGCCAGCGCCAGCACGAGCAGCGCCCAGCTGGTATGCGGCTTGCAAAGCAGGGCCAGGGTTCGCCGGGGCCATTGACCGAGAACGGTCACGCAAATTCGATACAATCCGGGCGGCAGCAAAGACTTTCTATTCATAAGGGAATCCAGACATGAGCGTTGTGGCGGTTGTCGGGCTGGGCTACGTGGGCCTGCCCCTGGCGGTGGAATTCGGCAAGAAGATGACCACCATCGGTTACGACCTGTCGGTCGAAAAGGTCGAACACTACCGTCGATTCTGCGACCCTACCGGCGAAGTTTCAACGGATGACCTGAAAGCCGCCACCCAGCTGACCGTGACGACCGATCCGGCCGAACTGGCGAAGGCCGATTTCATCATCGTCGCCGTGCCCACCCCGGTCGACGAGGCGCACATTCCGGATTTCTCGCCGCTGGTCGGCTCCAGTACCACCGTCGGCAAATACATGAAAAAGGGCGCGACGGTCGTCTACGAATCCACGGTGTATCCGGGCGCCACCGAAGAAGTCTGCATCCCCATTCTGGAAAGGCATTCTGGAATGAAGTGGATGACGGACTTCCACGTCGGCTATTCGCCCGAACGCGTCAACCCCGGCGACAAGGAACGCACCATCACCAAGATCGTGAAAGTCGTCTCCGGCGACGACGCCGCCACGCTGGACAAGGTGGCCGATCTCTACGGCAGCGTCATCACCGCCGGCGTGCACCGCGCGTCCAGCATCAAGGTCGCCGAAGCCGCCAAGGTCATCGAGAACACCCAGCGCGACCTCAACATCGCGCTCATGAACGAGCTCTCGCTCATCTTCCACCGCCTCGGCATCGACACCCTCGAAGTGCTGAAAGCCGCCGGCACCAAGTGGAATTTCCTGCCCTTCCGCCCCGGCCTCGTCGGCGGCCACTGCATCGGCGTCGATCCCTACTACCTCACGCACAAGGCCGACATGCTCGGCTACCACCCGCAGGTGATTCTGGCCGGCCGCCGCATCAACGACGGCATGGGCGCGTATGTGGCGCAGGAAACGGTCAAGAAGATGATCGCGGGCGGCGTGCAGGTGAAGGGCGCCCGCGTCAACGTGCTCGGCCTCACCTTCAAGGAAAACTGCCCGGATCTGCGCAATTCCAAGGTCGTAGACGTGATCCGCGAGCTGCAATCCTTCGGCTGCGAGGTCGCCGTGCACGACCCCTTGGGCGATGCGCGCGAAGCCGAACACGAATACGGCCTCAGCCTCACCGCGTGGGACGCCCTGCCCGAATGCGACGCGCTGGTGGCCGCGGTGTCGCACACGGCCTACCTGGAAAAACCCTTCGCCGAGCTTACCGCGAAACTGAAAAAGGGCGGCGTCTTCACCGACGTGAAGTCGGCGTACGATCCCACCATGGTCAAAGGCGCGGGCTTCAGTCTCTGGAGGCTCTGATGCCCGCTGCATTCGACGCCCTGAAGCAGCAGCTCGCCGCCGCGCCCAGAACCTGGCTCGTCACCGGCGCGGCGGGTTTCATTGGTTGCAATCTGGTCGAAGCGCTCCTGCAACTCGACCAGCACGTGGTCGGACTCGACAACTTCGCCACCGGCCACGAAAAGAACCTGGCCCAGGTGCAGGCGGCCGTCGGCCCCGAACGCTGGAGCCGTTTCCGCTTCAAGCGCGGCGACATCCGCGACCTCATTACCTGCCACACGGTCTGCGCGGGCGTCGACTACGTGCTGCACCAGGCCGCGTTGGGCTCGGTGCCGCGTTCGATCGAGGATCCGCTGTCCACGCACGCCGCCAACAACACCGGCTTCATCAACATGCTCGTCGCCGCGCGCGACGCCCGGGTGAAGCGCTTCGTCTACGCCGCGTCCTCTTCCACCTACGGCGACCATCCCGGCCTGCCCAAGGTCGAAGACGTGATCGGCAAGCCGCTCTCGCCCTACGCCGTGACCAAGCTCGTCAACGAGCTCTACGCCGACGTGTTCGGCCGCTGCTACGGCATGGAATCGATCGGCCTCCGGTACTTCAACATCTTCGGCCGCCGGCAGGATCCCAAGGGCGCCTACGCCGCGGTGATCCCCAAGTGGGTGGCGAGCATGATCGCGAACGAACCCGTCTACATCAACGGCGACGGCGAGACCAGCCGCGATTTCTGCTACATCGACAACGTCATCCAGGCCAACCTGCTCGCCGCCACCAGCCAACACGCCGAGGCGGCGAACCAGGTTTACAACGTCGCCGTCGGCGAGCGCACCACGCTCAACCAGCTGTTCGAGACGATCCGCGCCAGTCTCGCGCCGCGCTTCCCGCATCTGGCCGACGCGAGGCCGGTCTACCGCGATTTCCGCGCCGGCGACGTGCGGCACTCGCTGGCCGACATCTCCAAGGCGAGAGCCCGGCTCGGCTACGAGCCCACGCACCGCATCGGCGAAGGCCTGGCCGAGGCGATGGACTGGTACGTGGCCGACCTGTCGCCGCGTCCATAGCCCGTTGCCGGCGCGCTGGGCATAATGGCGCGATGGTTTCCCCTGCGCGTCTGCTGCTCGCCTACTCGATCTTTCTCCTGCTGGCAGGGGCGACGCATGCCGCCGAGCTGCCCGCGGCCTTCCTCGATGCGCTGAAACGCGCCGCGATTCCGCCCGAGCGCGTCGCGGTGCTGGTGCAGCCGCTCGACGCCGACACGCCGCGGCTCGCGCATCAGGCCGGCGCCGCGATGAACCCGGCGTCGGTGATGAAGCTCGTCACCAGCTTCGCCGCCCTGCAGCAGCTGGGCCCCGCCTTCACCTGGACGACCGAGGTCTGGGCCGACGGCCCGGTCAGGGACGGCGTGCTCGACGGCAACCTGATCGTGCGCGGCAACGGCGACCCCTCGCTCACGCTGGATCGCCTGTGGCTGCTGCAGCGCGAGCTCGCCGCGCGCGGCGTGCGCCACATTCGCGGCGACCTCGTGCTCGACACCCGCCGCTTCGAGGTGCCCGCTGGCGAACGCGCCTTCGACGATGCGCCCCTGGCCCCCTACAACGCGCCGCCCGGCGCGCTGGTCGCCAATTTCAACGCCATCGCGCTGCGGCTCAAGCCGCGCGACGCCGAGGTGCTGATCGTGCCCGACATCGCCCTGCCCGGGGTGACGCTGAACGCCCGCGTGGTGCCGACCGACGGCGCCGACTGCAACGGCTGGCGCGACGCGCTGGCCCCGGCCTACGCCGACGCCGTGCTCACGGTCAGCGGCCGCTACCCGCGCGGCTGCGGCGAG
>JAIWOS010000080.1 GCA_020217265.1 Thiobacillus sp.
CACGCCCTGCGCGGCGGGCTTGCCGGGCGCGGCGGGTTTGGCTTCCGTGGCCGGCTTGGCCTCGGCGGCCGGCTTGGCCACCGGCGGCTGCGGCGCAGTGGCGACGACCGCCGGCTTGGTGCCAGGTTTGCGCGGCTGGCCGCCGGTGATGTCCTTGATCAGCGCGAGCTTGGTCTGCGCGGCGGTGTTCTTGCTGTCGAGCGCGAGCGCCTTGTCGTAGGCGATAGAGGCCATCTTGGCGTAGATGTCGCCGAGGTTTTCGTGCGCGGTGGCGTAGCTGGGGTGGGTGCGGATCGCCTGTTCGAGCGCGTTTTTCGCAGCTTCGTACTTGCCCTGCGAGGCGTACAGCACGGCCAGGTTGTTGTACGGCTCGGGCAGTTCGGGGTAGTCCTCGGTGAGGCTGGTGAAAATGCCGATGGCGTCGTTGGTCTTGCCCTGGTCGGCCAGGATTAGGCCCTTGAGGAAGCGCGCCTGCGCGTCCTTGGGGTTTTTGGCGAGATAGCTGTCGGCGCGGGCGAGCGCGCCGGCGAGGTCGCCCTTGCGGAACAACTGATTGATATCCTGAACGTCGCCTGCCAGGGCAGGGGCGGTGGCAGCCAGACAGAGCGCGAGTACGGCGAAGAGGCGGGGCAGGGCCATGTGATATGCTCGGTTGGTCACGGAAGCAGGCATTTTATCAGGCCGTTGAGTATATCGTCCGGGTCGGGGCGGCCGGACCCTTGCGATTTCCATCCCCGTCGTTTCGCTTCGATTCCCGCATCATGCTCCACATCACCAATACCCTGTCCCGCACCAAGGAAGCCTTCGTCCCGCTCGTTCCCGGCCGCGTCCGCATGTACGTCTGCGGCATGACGGTGTACGACCTCTGCCACCTGGGGCATGCGCGGGTGTTCGTCGTGTTCGACATGGTGACGCGCTGGCTGCGCGCCAGCGGCTACCAGGTCGAGTACGTGAGGAACATTACGGACATCGACGATAAGATCATTAAGCGTGCCGCCGAGAACGGCGATACGCCGGCTGCGCTGACCGAGCGCTTCATCGCCGAGATGCACGCCGACGAACGCGCGCTCGGCGTGCTACCGCCCGATCACGAACCGCGTGCCACCGAATATGTGGCACAGATGCTGGCGCTGATCGGCGCGCTGGAACGCAACGGCCTGGCGTATGCGGCACCCAACGGCGACGTGTATTACAGCGTGCGCGGCTTTGCCGCCTACGGCCGCCTGTCGGGCAAGAGCCTCGACGAATTGCGCGCCGGCGAGCGGGTGGACGTCGACCCCAACAAGCGCGATCCGCTGGATTTCGTGCTGTGGAAAGCCGCCAAGCCGGGCGAGCCGGCCTGGGATTCGCCCTGGGGGCCGGGGCGTCCGGGCTGGCACATCGAATGCTCGGCAATGAGCGCCGAACTCCTAGGCCACCATTTCGACATCCACGGCGGCGGCCAGGATTTGCAGTTCCCGCACCACGAGAACGAAATCGCCCAGTCGGAAGGGGCGCACGGCTGCAAATTCGTGAACTACTGGATGCACAACGGCTTCGTGCGGGTGGACAACGAGAAGATGTCGAAGTCGCTCGGCAATTTCTTCACCATCCGCGAGGTGCTGGAGAAGTACGACGCCGAAGTGGTGCGCTTTTTCATCCTGCGCGCGCATTACCGCAGCCCACTCAACTATTCCGACGCGCATCTCGACGACGCGCGCGGCGCCCTGACTCGCCTGTACACCGCGCTGAAATCCGCGCCGGACGAAATAACCGGCGTGGACTGGAGTCTGCCTGCCGCGGCGCGTTTCAAGGCGGCGATGGACGACGACTTCAACACCCCCGAAGCGATCGCCGTGCTGTTCGAGCTGGCCGGCGAGGCGAACCGGGGCGACGCCGGCGCGGCGGTTCAACTGCGTGCGCTGGGCGGCGTGCTCGGGCTGCTGCAGCGGTCGGCCGCCGAATTCCTCCAGGGCGGCGCGGACGAATCCGGCCTGGACGAAGCCGAAATCGAGGCCATGATCGCGGCGCGCCTGGCGGCGCGTCAGGCGCGGAATTTTGCCGAGTCCGACCGCATCCGCGACGCGCTGAAAGCCGCGGGCATCGTGCTGGAGGACGGGCCGGGCGGCACGAGCTGGCGTCGCGGTTGATTTCAAGGCCGCAAACAAAACGGGGACGGCCAAGCCGTCCCCGTTTTGCTTTGCCTTGCCGGAATTACTTCGCGGCGGGCGCGGCAGCCGGCGCGGGCTGCGCGTAGTTGGCCGGATTCCACATGTTCATCCAGGCGTTCGGGTCGAAGAAGTTGAACGTGCCAGCGGTGGCGGGTGCGTTGGCCGGTGCCGCGGTCGTGCCGGCAGCGGCGGGCTGGGCGGCGCCCTGGGTCGCCATGCCCATCCAGGCGTTCGGGTCGAAGAAGTTGAAGGTCGCGGGCGCAGCGGCGCCAGCAGCGGTGTAGCTGGCCGGGTTCATCCAGGTGCCCCAGCTGCCGTAGGTGGCGGGGTTCATCGAGGCGTTCATCCAGCCGGTGTAGGTGGCCGGGTTCATCGGCGCCATGGCGAGCTGCCACAGACGCGGGTCCATCGGGGCCATCATCCACTTCATGTACATGCCGGGGTTCATGGACTGCATCATCATGTTCCACATGTTGGGGTCCATCGGCATCATCATCCAGCGCATCATCTTGCCGGGGTCGGCGAACTGGGTCATCAGCGCGGTGTAGAAGTTGGGGTCCATCGAGGCCGCCATCCACTTCATGTACATGTTGGGGTCGGCGAACTGCATGTAGTTGTTGAGCGAACGGGGGTCCATCATCGAACCCATCATGCGGTACCAGTTGCCCGGTTCCATCATGTTCACGCCCATCTGGGTGTAGAAGCCGGGTTCGGTCACGGCGTTGGCCCAGGGCACGAACACCTTGGGATCACGGTAGGCCGACGCGTTGCGGGTGAAATCGGTCATGCGCTCGAGCCACTGGGCGCTGGTTTGCGGCGTGGTGGGCTGGGCGGCGGGAGCGGGAGCGGTGCCGTTGGCGTAGGCTGCGGCGCTGCCCAGAAGACCGAGGGCGAGGACGATCGATTTCACTTTCATGGGTTTCTCCTTGCAGTTGCGTTGTGGGTGGGGAAAACGTGAATGAATAAGCGGCGCAGAAACAAGATGCGCAGGTCTAATTATTTTGCTTATATCAGTATATTGTCAATGTCTGATATTTGGTTTTGACGACGCTCGCCTGATAATTCGAGCATGAAACCGAATCATTTCCTTTATCTCGGCGCCGAGAACTGGGTGCATCCCGCATGGCTGCGAGATTTCTATCCCGAGGGGCTCCCCGAAGACTGGCTGTTGTCGTATTACAACACTCAATTCCAGACGGTTTATCTGCCTGCCGCCGTCTGGCGACAGGCACGTCCGGAAACCTGGACGCAGTGGTTGTACGACACCCAGGAAGGCTTTGTCTTCATTGTGGAAGCGAGTCCGGATTCGGCTTTGCCGGCTTCGGAGCGCGTGCGTGTGGCGACGGCCGCGTGGCAGACGGCGCACGTGTGGTGGCTCGACGAATCTGCCGACCTGCGGGCCTTGTCGCGGCGCATCCGGGAGCACGCGGCGACGGGTGAAGAACTGTTCATCCTCAGCCGCGTGGGCGATCTCGCCCTGCTACAGCAGGTCAAGGCGCTGCGCGAGGTGCTGGGTTACTGAAACCGGGAAAAACGGCCGGACGGCAACGGGAAACCGCCAGCTTCGGTAAAATGGCGGCTCAACAACAATTCAGGTTCGATTCCTTGCATCCCGACAATCTGGTCGAAATCGCAGGTGTCGCATTTGGCTACGGTGCCCGGCCGGTTTTGAAGGGTATCAACCTGACCGCCCGCCGGGGCCAGGTGGTGGCCATCATGGGCAGCAGCGGTTGCGGCAAAACCACACTTTTGCGCCTGATCGGCGGGCAGATCAAACCCGACGAGGGGACGGTGCGCGTGGCCGGCGAATCGGTCGGCGAGCTCGATCAGGCCGGCCTTTACCGCCTGCGGCGCAAGATGGGCATGCTGTTCCAGTTCGGCGCGCTGTTCACCGACATGTCGGTGTTCGACAACGTGGCGTTCCAGTTGCGCGAGCACACCGATCTGCCCGAAGACGCGATCCGCGACCTGGTGCTGATGAAGCTCAACGCCGTCGGCCTGCGCGGCGCGGCTCAGCTGATGCCGGCGGAACTCTCGGGCGGCATGGCGCGGCGCGTGGCGCTGGCGCGCGCGATCGCCCTCGACCCCATGCTGGTGATGTACGACGAGCCCTTTGCCGGCCTCGATCCGATTTCGCTGGGGGTGACCGGCAATCTCATCCGCCGGCTCACCGACACGCTCGGCCTGACCTCGCTGCTGGTGACGCACGACGTGCAGGAATCGCTGAAGATCGTCGACTACGTCTATTTCGTGTCCGAGGGCGTGATCGTCGCCGAGGGCACGGCCGAGGAGATCAAGGCGTCCGGCCTGCCCTACGTGCACCAGTTCGTGCATGGCGAGGCCGACGGCCCAGTGCCCTTCCACTATCCGGCGCCCCCCTACGCGGCCGACCTGGGGCTGGAGGTGCGGCGTGCTTAGGCGGGCGATCGAGAATCTCGGCAACCGCACCATTCAGGGGGTGTGGCGGATGGGGTTCGCCACGCGCTTCTTCCTCGCGGTCTTGCTGCATTCGGGCACGGCGTTCCGCCGTTTCGGACTCACCATCCGCGAAATGTATTTCAGCGGCGTGCTCTCGCTCATCATCATCCTGGTGTCGGGGCTGTTCGTCGGCATGGTGCTCGGGCTGCAAGGCTATGAAACGCTCCAGACCTACGGCTCCGAGGAGGCGCTGGGCATCCTGGTGGCGTTGTCGCTGGTGCGTGAGCTCGGCCCGGTGGTGGCGGCGCTCCTGTTCGCCAGCCGTGCCGGCAGCGCCATCACGGCGGAAATCGGGCTCATGAAAGCGACCGAGCAGCTCTCCGCGATGGAAATGATGGCGGTCGATCCGATCGCCCGGGTGGTGGCGCCGCGCTTCTGGGCGGGGGTGTTCTCGATGCCGCTCCTGGCGGCGCTGTTTTCCGCCATGGGCGTGTTCGGCGGCTATCTGGTCGGCGTGCAGCTCATCGGCGTGGACGAAGGCTCGTTCTGGTCGCAGATGCAAAGCGCGGTCGATTTCGAGCAGGACATTTTGAACGGCGTGATCAAGAGCGTGGTGTTCGGCGTGGCCATTACGGCCATCGCGCTGTTCGAAGGTTACGACGCGCCGCCCACCGCCGAGGGCGTGTCCGGCGCCACCACCCGCACCGTGGTGACGTCCAGTCTCGCCGTGCTGGCGCTGGATTTCGTCTTGACTGCATTCATGTTTCGGGGACTCAACTAAATGAACAAGACCGTGCTCGATCTCTGGGTCGGGATATTCGTCGTCGCGGGTATCGCCGCGTTGCTGTTTCTGGCGCTCAAGGTGGGCAGCATGAATACCGTAAACACGTCCGACAGCTACACGGTACTGGCGCGTTTCGAGAACATCGGCGGGCTCAAGGTGCGGGCGCCGGTGAAGAGCGCCGGCGTGGTCGTCGGCCGGGTGTCGGATATCCGTTTCGACAATGAACGCTATGAGGCCGCCGTGACGCTTCGGCTGGATAAGCGCTATGCTTTCCCCAAGGATTCCTCGGCTGCAATCCTGACGTCGGGCCTGCTGGGCGAGCAGTATGTCGGCCTCAGCGCGGGCGGGGACAGCGTTAAATTGAAGCAAGGTGACCGTATCCTGATCACCCAGGATGCGGTGGTACTGGAAAACCTGATCGGACAGTTTCTCTACGGCAAGGCTCAAGAAGGAGCGCCCCAATGAACATGAACGTGCTTACACATACTTTACTGGCCGTGGGCCTGATCGCCGCGCTGCCGGCGCAGGCGGACACCGTGACGCTGCAGCAGGCGGTGGAAATGAGCCTCGCGGCCGATCCGCGCATCAAGGAACGCGAGCAGGTCATTGAAGCCGCGCGTGCGATGGTGCGCGAAGTGAAAGGCAACGCCGGCTGGCGTGTCAGCGCCAATGCCTTCATCGGGCTTGCACCTGAGGTGGATGGCGGGTTCTACCAGGGCGGCGCGTTTTCCGGCACGACCCCGCGTACTGACGGCGACAAGATCCACGGCATTTCAGACTGGACGCACCTGGATTTCGCACTGATCAAGCCGCTGTACACCTTCGGCAAGGTCGAGCGCTACGGCGACGCAGCGCAGGGCAACGTCGATCTCAAGCAGGGCGAACTCAAGCAGACGCGCGCCGACATCGCCTACGACACCAAGCGCGCCTATTTCGGCTATCTGGCGGCACGCGACGCACGCGGATTCCTGGAAGACATGCAGCAGCGTGTCAACCAGGCGATCGCCACGGTCGAGCGCAACCTCAAGGAAGAAAATGGCGAGGCGCGTCAGTCCGATTTGTTCGCCCTGCAGACCGCCAAGGGCCTGCTGGCCAAATACGTGCACCAGGCGCGCGCAATCGAGAAAATCAGCCTTGACGGCCTCAAGGTGCTGACGGGCGCGGGACTGAAATCCGATTTGCAGGTGGCGGATAGCCGCATCGAGCCGGTTGCCTTTCCGCAGGTCGACCTCGCCGAATTCCAGGCGCGCGCGCTGCAGGACCGGCCGGAGATGCAGCAGCTCGAAGCCGGTCTGCGCGCTCGCCGCGCGCTGGTCGCGGCGAAGAAGGCCGATCGCATGCCGGATGTGTATGCCGGCGTGATCGGCCAGTTCAATTACGCCTCGCAGCGCGAGCGTCTGGACAACCCCTACCTCTACGACCCCTTCAATGGTGGCGGGCTCACGCCGGTGGTCGGCGTGAAATGGGATACGGTGTTCGGCGTGTCCACCGCGCGCGTCGACCAGGCGCAGGCCGAGCTGGAGGCGCTCAATCACAAGAAGGCGTTTGCCGTCGCGGGCATTCCCTATGAAGTGGGCGAGGCGTACGCCAACGCCCAGGCCAATTTCGACGCGCAGCGCGATCTGGCCGAAGGCGCGGCCGCGGCACGCCGCTGGATGGTCGCCTCGCTGGCGGACTTTTCCGCCGGCATCGAGACCGCCGACAAGGTGGCCGACGCGATCAAGAACTACGCGCTGATGCAGACCGAATACCTGCGCACGGTGAACGACTACAACATGAACGTGGCGCAACTCGCCCGCCTGACCGGTGAACTCAAGTAAGGCTTGCGCGTCTACCTATTTTGAATCCAGAAACAGGAACCCCATGATGTTGCGCCAATTTTTCGCCGCGATCGCGCTCGTGCTCTCTTGCACGGCTCAGGCGGCCGATATTCCGCCCGATGTGCTTGCCCGCACCACCACGCAGGAAGTGCTGACCATCCTCAAGCAGGACAAGGAAATTCGGAGCGGCGACCTTTCCAGGGTGTACCAGCTGGTCGAGGCCAAGATCCTGCCCAATTTCGACTTCAACCGCATGACCCAGCTGGCAGTGGGCAAGAACTGGCCGCGCGCGACCGCACAGCAGAAACAGGCGCTCGTGACCGAATTCCGCAACCTGCTGGTGCGCACCTATTCGGCATCGCTGACTGCCTTCAACAACCAGACGGTGGAATTCAAGCCGCTGGTGTTGAAACCAACCGATGAAGATGTCACCGTGCGCACCGAAATCCGCCAGCCCGGCGGCCAGCCGATCCCCATCGACTACAGCATGTACAAGACGGCGTTCGGCTGGAAGGTGTACGACGTGTCGATCGACGGCGTGAGCCTCGTCACCAACTATCGCGCCTCGTTTGCCACCACCATCCGCCAGAACGGCATCGACGGCCTGATCAAGACCCTGGCCGAGCAGTCTGCACGGGCGGGCGCATCCGGCAAGCCGGCGGCGCGTTCCGGTTCGTGATCGCCTGCGAGAACGGCTGCTGCCGCATCGGCGGCGAAGTGACGGTCGACAGCGTCGGCGGCTTGCTGCGCGAATTGCAGCCCCGGTTGGCGCCGGGCACCCGACTGGACTTCAGCGGCATCGAACGTGCCGATTCCGCCGCGCTGGCGCTCATCTTCAGCGCAATGCGGCAGGCCGGCGGCAAGCTTGCCGTAAGCGGCCTGCCTGCGGACTTCGTGACCCTGGCGGAACTCTACGGCGTCGCCGAGTTGCTGCCGACATGAGCGCGGCGATCCACGTCCGCGACCTCCACAAGCGCTTCCGCACCACCCAGGCTCTCGCCGGCGTGTCGCTCGACATCGAGCCCGGCGAGTTTTTCGGCCTGCTCGGCCCCAACGGGGCCGGCAAGACCACGCTGATTTCCGTTCTGGCGGGGCTCACGCGTGCGGACGCGGGCGAGGCTTCGGTGATGGGGCACGACGTGGTGCGCGATTACCGGCAGGCGCGGCGCGCGCTGGGCGTGGTGCCGCAGGAACTGGTCTACGACCCATTCTTCAACGTGCGCGAGACGCTTGCCATCCAGTCCGGCTATTTCGGATTGCGACACAACGACGACTGGATCGACGAAATCATGCATCACCTGGACCTGACCCCGCACGCCCACAAGAACACGCAGGCGCTGTCGGGCGGCATGAAGCGCCGCCTGCTGGTGGCGCAGGCGCTGGTGCACAAGCCGCCGGTGATCGTGCTTGACGAGCCGACCGCCGGGGTGGACGTCGACCTTCGCCGCTCGTTGTGGGCCTTCATCAGCGGCCTCAATCGCGAAGGGCACACCATCCTGCTGACCACGCATTATCTGGAAGAAGCCGAGGCGCTGTGCGGGCGCATCGCCATGCTCAAGGCCGGCCGCATCGTCGCCTGCGACACGACCCGCAACCTGCTGAGGCACACCAACGAACACTGCGCCAGCCTGCGCCTCGACGTCGAATCGCTGCCGTCCGGCTGGCAGGCGCGCGTGCAGCGCGACGACGACGGCAACTGGCGTTTCAGTTTCGGCGACTACACGGAGCTGGAGAACCTGCTTGCGGATCTGCGCGGCGCGGGCGTTCGCGTGCGCGAGTTGCACCTGCAGGAACCCGACCTGGAGGATGTCTTCACCGACATCATGCAGCGCGCATGAGCGGATTGCCGGCACTCTTCTACAAGGAAATGCTGCGCTTCTGGAAGGTGGTGGTGCAGACCGTGGTCGCGCCGGTGGTGACGGCGTTGCTCTACCTGCTGATTTTTTCCCATGTGCTGGAAGCCCACGTCCAAGTCTATCCCGGCGTCGCTTACACCGCCTTCCTGGTGCCCGGCCTGGTGATGATGAGCATGCTGCAGAACGCGTTTTCGAATAGCTCGTCCAGCCTCATCCAGTCTAAGATGCAAGGCAATATCGTGTTCGTTCTGGTGGCGCCGTTGTCCTATCTGGAGTTCTTTCTGGCCTATCTGGGCGCGGCCGTCATTCGCGGCCTGGTGGTGGGGGCCGGCGTGTGGGCGGTGACCTGGGTGTTCGTGCCGTTTGTCATGCCGCACTGGGGCTGGCTCCTGGCCTACGCGCTGCTGGCGTGCGCCATCCTCGGGGCGCTGGGCATCGTCGCCGGCATCTGGGCGGAAAAATACGACCAGCTGGCGGCGTTCCAGAACTTCCTGATCCTGCCGCTCACCTTTCTTTCGGGGGTGTTCTATTCCATCCATTCGCTGCCGGCGTTCTGGCAGACCGTGTCGCATTTCAACCCGGTGTTCTACCTGATCGACGGGTTTCGCTACGCCTTCGTCGGGCAATCTGACGCCGACCCCTGGCTGGGCCTGCTGGTGTCGTTCGGGTGCTTTGTGGCAATATCCGCGCTCACGTTGATGCTGCTTCGGAGCGGCTACAAATTGAGGCACTGATATGGTTACCCCCGACGACATCAAAGGCTGGATCACCGAGAAACTGCCGTGCGACTACATCGAGCTCGACGGCGACGGCCAGCATTTCCAGGCCGTGATCGTCAGCCCCGCGTTCACCGGCAAGAACATGATCCAGCAGCACCGCCTGGTCTACGACGCGCTCGGCACGCGCATGCACGCGCAGATCCACGCGCTGTCGATGAAGACTTACACGCCCGAAGACTGGGCCAACCGCTGA
>JAIWOS010000009.1 GCA_020217265.1 Thiobacillus sp.
GGAATCGTGATGGACGTTGGCACATGGCGTGGTCAGACGGCTGTTGTGTGTGAGAACTTGAGAGCCATATTCGAGCCCTTGCATTTCAACAGAAGAATTGTTTGTTTTGATACTTTCGAGGGATACAGGGGGTTTTCCGATAAAGATCGACCAACCCCGCTCCATGGCGAGGGCACTTATTCTCTTGAAGGTGGAAGCTATGCAGATTTTCTGCGACACCTGCTCCGTTTGCACGAGCGCTGTAATGCGATGGGGCACAACAATGGCAAACACCAGGTGGTTTCGGGCGATTGTCGCGAAACCATTCCTCGTTTCTTTGCCGATAATCCGAACGAATTCGTCGCACTCGCATTTTTCGATGTCAATGCGTATGAGCCTACTCGCGTGTCATTTGAATCCATATGGGACAGAATGCCTCCGGGAGGCATCGCGGCTTTCTGGCAATTGACGCGTCCCAGTGTACCTGCAGAAGGACGCGTCTATGTCGAGCATATCTTGGGAAAACAAGGTCATCGAATCAGGCGAACCGAAACCTACCCGGGCTTGTGTTATCTAGTCAAAGACTGAAAGAGAATCCATGCACATTGTTATTGCGGGCAACGGCATTCTCGCCCAGTCAATCGCTTTCGAGCTGATTCATCGCCACCCGGCAGCCCGGGTCACCATTGTCGGAAAATCGGATCGGATCGGGTCCGCGACCCTGGCCGCCGCTGCGATGCTCAACTCGTTTGCCGAAATCGAGAAAGGGGCATTGGAAACGGAATTTGACCGCTATCGATTCGAGTTGAGTCAGAAGGCCGCCAGGGCCTGGCCTGGATTCGCCCAGCGCATCATCGACGCGGCAGGTTCTTCAAGTTTTTCTGCAACTGGAACGTCGCCACAGTTTGATAGCGGTACCTTTGTTTTGAACAATGCGGCGGCTGACGACCTCGACGACGAGAACTTCGAGGCCATACTTGCCGCTTTGCGCGATTACAATGAGCCACACGCTTTCGTAAATCCGGGCGACGTCCCGAATTACCAGCCCGAACAGCGTTACCGTGCCTTGCGCTGCGTGTATATCGAGCGTGAAGGCTGGATGAATCCAGGTCAGGTCGTGTCCTCGCTGGATGAAGCCTTGCGAGGGTCGGGGCGAGTAGTCTTCGAGAACGACAATGTGTTCCGGCTTGTTCATGGCAATGGACGTGTTACCGGTTTCGAGTCCGCATCTGGAAAAACCATTGTCGGTGATGTGTATTTACTGGCGACCGGCGCTACTCTGAGTGATCTTCTTGCTGCCAGTGGCTTGGCCCTGCCGATACAGCGGGTGTTTTACGGCATGGGGGTGTCAATCAAAATCCGAAGTGTTGGGCACCCGCATACGCACTGTGTTCGAACACCCAATCGCGGACTTGCTTGTGGTGTCTACACGGCCCCCCACAGTCATGATACGGCCAGCCGCTCCGGGGATATCCTCATTGGCGCAACAAATCTGATTTCTCCCGAGCCCCTCCATGCAGCGCGCGTGGCAAATGTGGAATCGCTGCTCAAGGCGGCGATCCAGCAGATCAACACCCATTTTTATCGTGCTGAACTGACTCAGGTCAACGTGGGGTGGCGTCCTACCAGTCTGGACACGCAACCCCTCCTCGGCAAAACATCCATCGATAATCTGTTTGTTGCCAGTGGAACCAAGCGGGATGGCTTTCACATGGCACCTGTCATTGCCTCGAATATGTCCTCAATGCTGTTGGGAGAGCAGCCTGAATCGGGTTTCTCGTGGTTTGATCCGGAGCGCAAACCTCTTCGCCTGCTCACGAGGCAGGCAGCCGTCGAGAAGGCGGTGCGCCACCAAATGAGTGCTGCTTATCAGCATGGATTTACCCCGCCCACGAGTCGCATGCCGGATCTTATTCGCCAAAAGATCAGGGACGACGTCGAGAGGCTGCACGATGATGTCGGGGCGCACGATTGGGGTATCCCGCCTGAAATGCTCGATATGTATCGCTACGGTCATGCGCGTGCCTGACTACAGGTCGCGTGAATGGCCGTTCGGACTCGAAACATGAGGATGATCGCTGCCATGCTGCCGACGATCTTGCTGGTCGTGTATGGGCAACTCGTCACCAAATGGCGGATCGGGACGATCAGTGCATCCTTGCCCGATTCTGATCGGTGGGCGAGGCTTCTTCACTATCTGTCAGATCCGGTTATTTTGTCTGCATATGCTGCGGCGCTAGGTGGATCGGTCGCCTGGATGTTTGTCGTCGAACGTTTCGATCTGTCGATTGCTTTCCCGGTCTACGTCGGTTTGACCATCGTTTCCGTAGCGCTGGCCGGTGTATGGGTGTTTGGTGAATCCTTGAGCTGGCAGCGCGGGCTGTCCATCGTTTTGATTCTTGCAGGCGTTGCCCTTGGCAGTCGTGGATAAGCGCGTGCAAGATATCGATGTCTGGCTAGGCATGGCGCGCGAGCATATAGGAAAGCTGCATCCGGAACAGCTTCCCTTGTTTGATGTTTTTGCCGCGGAGGCGAATTTCGGCAGGCAGTGGCTGAACGATAGTCTGGCTGCGCTCCAGCCAGGTGCAAACGTGCTTGAGGTTGGGGCTGGCCTGATGTTGCTGGCTTGCCAGTTACGTCGCGAAGGCTATGTGGTCACTGCACTCGAACCCCTGGGAGAGGGTTTCTCGGCTTTTAATCAAGTGCAAATCCTGGTTCTTGAACTTGCCCGCGCGCATGGTTTTGCACCTGAAGTCAGGGTGGTTCCGGTGGAATCATTGGGTGATGAAGCCCGTTTCGATCTGGCGTATTCGGTGAACGTGATGGAGCACGTTGGCAATATCGATGCCGCCCTCGCTGCAATTGCCGCCGCGCTGGTTCCCGGAGGGCGCTACCGCTTTACCTGCCCGAATTATCGCTTCCCCTATGAGCCGCATTTCAATATTCCGACCCTGTTTTCAAAGCGCCTGACCGAACGCGTATTCGGTACGCGCATCTTTGGCAATCAGCGCATGGACGATCCGGCGGGGGTGTGGCGTTCTCTAAACTGGATTGATGTTGGTCGCGTGCGCCGGTCCTGTGCAGCGATCCAAGGCGTAATGCCATACTTCCGTCGGGATTTGCTGGTCAAAACCCTGGCGCGTTTGGCTCGGGATCGGGAATTTGCAAGCCGACGCGCGGCATGGATGCGGGGGCTGGGCAAATTTCTGGCGGCCACTGGAATCCATCGACTGGCGGGCATGATTCCGGCAGGGCTGCAGCCCATCATCGATTGCGAACTCGTCAAAACTGGAGCGACGGGCGCGCACGCCAGGTATTTGCAGTCGTGAGCCAGATCGAAACCGGGGTGCGCCGGGTACTTTCTTCGCCCGTGGTTTACAGTGGCTTCCAGTATCTGATGGGTGCCCACAGCGGCTGGCAACGCCTGGTCAACGACTACATCAGGCCTTTCGTGGGCGCGCGCGTGCTGGATGTCGGATGTGGTCCTGCAGACTTGCTTGGTTATCTGCATGATGTCGAATACTGGGGTTACGACATCAGCGCCGACTATATTGCGCACGCGCGCCAGAAATATGGTGCCAGAGGCCATTTCGTGTGTGGGTTGTTGACGGCTGCCGAGGTGTCGCGCATGCCGGAGTTTGATCGGGTCGTTCTCTCGGGCGTGCTGCACCATCTGGACGACGATGCGGCCCACGAACTGCTCAGGCTGGTCAGACGCGTATTGAAGCCGGAAGGTCATCTGGTGACGGTCGACCCTTGCTTGGTCGATGGACAAAATCCTGTCGCGCGCTTCCTGATCGAAAGGGATCGCGGGCAGAATGTGCGCACCGAAGCCGGCTATGCTGATTTGGTCAAACCCGTATTCGGTCGTTGCATTATGGAAATCCGGCACAAAGCCTGGATTCCGTATACGCATTGCTACATGGTATGCAGCGCCGGAGCCCAATGATAAGTAACCCAATGGAACCCGCATGAAAGCGATCCTACTGGCCGGCGGAAGCGGTTCGCGCCTGTATCCGCTCACACAGGTCGCCAGCAAACAGCTCCAGGCTGTTTTCGACAAACCGATGATCTACTATCCGCTCACGGTTCTAATGGCGGCTGGCATCCGGGAGTTTTGTCTGATTGCCACGCCATCCGACCTGCCGCGCTTCGGGCAGCTGCTCGGTGATGGCAGTCGCTGGGGAATTTCGATCGAGTACCGAGAGCAGCCGACTCCTGCGGGAATCGGGCAAGCTTTTCTGATCGCTGAAGACTTTATAGCAGGCGGACATGTCGTGTTGATGCTGGGCGACAACATCTTCTCGGGGGGGGATGATTTTCCCCGAGCGATGGCGGCTTTCCGGGGCGGGGCGACCATATTTGCCTATCACGTCAAGGACCCGCAGCGTTATGGCGTGGTCGAGTTCGACAGTGAGGGGCGAGCGATTTCCATCGAGGAAAAACCTGAGCATCCTAAATCCGCCTATGCTGTTCCAGGCATTTATATTTATGACGATCAGGTTGTGGGGATTGCGCGTGCTCTCAAGCCTTCGCCGAGGGGGGAGCTCGAAATTACCGATGTCAACCGTGAGTACTTGCGTCGGGGGCAACTGCACGTTCATCGCCTGAGCCGAGGCTTTGCCTGGATGGATGCCGGTACCACGACGGCCTTGCATGAGGCTTCTGCATACATCGAGGCCATCGAGCGCAGGCAGGGGGTAAAAATAGGCTGCCCGGAGGAGGCTGCCCTGGTGCGTAATTTCCTGACGCTGTCGCAGTTCGAGGCTTTGCTTCAAAACATGCCTAACTGTGAATACCGGGACTATCTGGCGAGCGTTGCTGCGGAAACTCGCCGCCTGAGGTGCGAATGACGAAAGACATCATCCCTTTCAACCAGCCCTACATGACGGGCAAGGAACTCTATTACATCGCCCAGGCCAAGTTTGGAAACATGCTTGCTGGCGATGGTCCCTACACCAAGCGCTGCCATGGATGGATTGAAGAAAGAACGGGTTGCGCAAAGGCGCTGCTCACCCATTCGTGTACTGCTGCACTTGAAATGTCGGCGCTGTTGCTCGACATGCAGCCGGGTGACGAGGTCATCATGCCGTCATACACCTTCGTTTCGACGGCAAATGCATTCGTGCTTCGCGGTGGGGTGCCAGTATTCGTCGACATTCGGGAAGACACGCTCAACCTCGACGAGAATCTGCTTGAGGCTGCGATCACGCCGCGCACCCGCGCGATTGTGCCGGTGCACTACGCGGGCGTGAGCTGCGAAATGGATACCATCATCGACATTGCGCGCCGCTACGGGCTGAGGGTGGTAGAGGATGCGGCACAAGGAGTCATGGCCCGCTACAAAGGGCGGGCGCTGGGCAGCATGGGTGATCTTGGCGCCTACAGTTTTCATGAGACCAAGAACGTAATTTCGGGTGAGGGTGGCGCGCTGCTGGTGAATGATCCTGCCTTGGCATTGCGCGCGGAGATCGTCCGCGAGAAAGGGACCGATCGCAGCCGGTTCTTTCGTGGCGAGGTTGATAAGTACACGTGGCAGGAAGTCGGCTCATCCTTCCTGCCTGGCGAGCTGGTCGCAGCATTCTTGTGGGCGCAGTTCGAGGAAGCCGACAGCATCACTCGAAAGCGTCTGGAGCTCTGGCAGCACTATCACGAGGCGCTTGCCGGGCTCGAGGCCGATGGACTGCTGAGGCGGCCGATCATTCCACCGGAGTGCGAACACAATGCGCATATGTACTACGTGCTCTTGGCGCCTGCCATCGATCGTCAGTCGGTCATCGCCAGGCTGAAGGCGGAAGGAATTTTTTCTGTATTCCATTATGTGCCGTTGCACGATTCCCCTGGTGGGCGCCGATATGGCAGGGTGGCCGGGGAGATGGTGCATACCGATGCACTGTCCGCGCGACTGTTGCGTCTGCCTTTGTGGGTGCAGATGCAGCAGCAGGACGTCGAACGGATTGCAGGTGTCATCCGGGCTGCTGTGTTCACAGCGCGGAATTGACACATGTGTGGTCTGTTCGGTGTGGTGTGTCGCAAGGCCGCCTTTGAGTCGATCAAGCCGCGTATCGAACGTGCGCATGCGTTCCAACAGCATCGGGGCCCCGATATGCGGGGGGAGACGACGCTGGAAATCGGAGACGGGCGACTGGTGTATCTGGCACATCAGCGTTTGTCCATTCTCGATCTGAGCGAAGCCGGTCGGCAGCCCATGGCAGACGCGAACCAGGGCAGTTGGCTCGTCTACAACGGCGAAATCTACAACTATCGGGAACTCGCCGAGGCAATGCATTTCAGCCCGGTGGGAGGCAGTGATACCGAAGTGGTGCTCGAATGTTTTCGCCGCAAGGGTGTGGAGGCAGCGCTGCCTGAATTCAATGGCATGTGGGCGCTGGCTTGGGTTTCTCCGCAGGACAATGTCCTTTATCTGTCGCGCGACCGGGCAGGCGTGAAACCGCTCTATGTGGCGAGAGCTGAGGGCGATCTGTATTTCGCGTCCGAGATCAAGACCCTGCTTGCTTTGCTGGGGCGCAGGCACAGGCTCAATTTACAGGTGATCGGCGAATATCTGGTGCAGGCCTTGCAAGACACCGGTACAGCCACTTTCTTCAATGGTATCGATGCCCTGCCGGCAGGCAGTGTCGCGAAAATCGACCTTGCAGCGCCAGAGCTGTTCATTGCGCCTCAGACCTACTGGGAGCCGTTCGCGGTTGGACGACCCGTTGCTGACGCAGAAGAAGTGACGCAGTTAGTTCGGAATACTGTACTGGATGCGGTGCGCCTGCGCCTGCGTGCCGATGTACCTGTGGGCGTGCTGTTGTCTGGCGGTGTCGACTCATCCGTCATTGCGGTTTGCGCGCAGCGGGCGCTGCGCGATTCCGGTCAGGCTGTCGTGGCGCTTTCCGCAGTGAGCCCGGGGCAGCCGGGCGATGAATCTCCCTTTATCGACCGTGTGGCCAGTCATCTTGGCATCAAGCCGATCAAGGTCGATACGGCTTGGGGGCCGGATGAGGCGCTCGAACTGTTGCGGACGGTGACGTGGATGAACGACTCGCCGTTGGGTTCTTTTTCGAATGTTGCTTTCTATCTCCTGATGCAGCGGGCAGCGGAGGCTGGAATCAAGGTCGTGCTGAGTGGGCAGGGCGGTGACGAACTGTTCTGTGGCTACCGGAAGTATCTCGGCTTCCATTTCCAGGAACTTGCACGCCAGCGCAAATTCGGTCGCTTGACAGGTGCGGCTTGGACATTCTGGCGCAATGGCGTCGTTCTGGGCCAGTTCAATCTGACCGAGGGGCGCCGCTACCTGCAGCGCCGGCCGCAGGGTTCGGTACTGGGCGATGAAGTACGTCAAGCATTCACGCCACAGCCGCTGGGGCTGCCTCCCGAGGGTCTGGCGTATCGGCAGTGGCTCGACTACCGGCGCTTCTCGGTGCCTTATCTGACCCATTATGAGGATCGGGCGTCGATGGCCTTCTCACGTGAGGTGCGTCTGCCCTTTCTCGATTACAGGCTGGTCGAGCTGATGCTGAATGCACCTGTGGACTCCAAGCTGGGGGCAGGCTGGACCAAATATTCGCTGCGTCAGGCATTTGCCGACTGGCTGCCTTCAGAAATCGTCTGGCGCCGGGACAAGCAGGGGTTTTCGATGCCACAGGAGGAGTGGCTGCGCGGCGAACTCAAGCCGGTGTGGCAGCGGATGCTTCATCGCGACGCAGAAGTATTCCGGCGCGGGTTGATCGATCACGATGCGCTGCACGCCAGGTTCGAGCGTTTCTGCAGACGTCAGGGGAACATCTGGTACCGCGATATTTTTGCGCCGCTCGCGCTGGAAGTTTGGCTGCAGGCCTATTCTGAATTCATCGAATGAGCTTGGCACGATTCGGACGATGGTCGAGCCTGGCCCGCACGTTGCCCAGGCTTGGCATTAAGAATCTGGCGCGTGTTGCAACGTATCGCTTGTTCCTCGCCATGCGCCTGCATCCGGCCTGTCGGCTCACGCCGCCGCCGGTCAACGGGAAATTCTTTGCATCACCTGCGCATCTGCGCGCGGGTGAACCATCGCAAAACTGGCAGGGGACGGTTCGCTATTTCGATTGCATCGAGGTGCCGATGACGGGCGGCAGGCCCGATTGGTTTTACCGACCGGCCTCGGGTATCACGGCAGTCGCATCTGACCGACCGTGGTGGGAATCGGGTGATTTCGATGAGGCGCTTGGTGACATCAAGGACATCTGGGAGATTTCCCGCTTCAATTGGGTACTGGCATTCGCACAACGTGCAGCCGCGGGCGACGACCGAAGTCTGGCACGATTGAATGACTGGCTCACCGATTGGATCGCGCACAATCAACCCTATACCGGCTACAACTGGAAATGCGGCCAGGAAGCTGCCATCCGCGTCATGCATCTGGCCATGGCCGCGTTGATTCTGGGGCAAACGACCAGCGCCTTGCCCGGACTGCGAACACTGGTGCGTGTACATCTCGCTCGGATCGGGCCAACTGTCGCCTATGCGATTGCACAAGATAACAACCACGGCATTTGCGAGGCGGCTGCCCTGTTCATTGGCGGAGCCTGGCTCGCTGCGATGGATGGCGACGATGCGGCGCGTGAATGGATGAATCGGGGACGGCATCAGCTCGAGGAGCGAGTGGCACGTCTGATTGCAAACGACGGTGGCTTCAGCATGTATTCGGTGATGTATCACCGCGAGTTTCTCGATGCCTTGTCCATGGCCGAGATATGGTGCCGTACCCAGGGGTTGCCCGCATTTTCGACACGATACCTCGACAGAGTGTCGCTTGCCGCGCGCTGGCTGATGGCCTGCGTACATCCACAGTCCGGTGATGCGCCGAATATTGGGGCCAACGATGGCACACGATTGTTGCCTCTGACCGACACCGGTTACCGTGATTTCAGACCAGCGGTGCAGTTGGCGTGCGCCCTTTTTTGCGACGCACGTGCATACCCCGAGCGCGGCAGTTGGGATCATCCGATGCACTGGCTGGGGGTCGCGATCCCGGATGCTGTGCTGCCAGTTCCCCGATCACGCATCTGTCCGGATAGCGGTTTCGCCCTCCTGAAGAGCCGGCAGGAAGATGTGCAAGTTTTTGTACGTTTCCCACGCTATCGCTTCCGCCCAAGCCATGCCGATCCTCTGCATGTCGATCTGTGGATTGGTGGCCAAAATATCCTGCGTGGCGCGGGTTCGTATCGTTATCATGCCGAGCCGGAATGGGTTGGCTATTTCCCCAGTGTGGCATCGCATAACACGGTGCAGTTCGATGATCTCGATGCTATGCCGCGTTTGGGTCGTTTCCTGTTTGGGGACTGGCTAAAGCTGTCAACCGTACCGGTGTTCGATGAGCACTCAGACAACCAGCGCTTTGTAGCCGGCTATCTTCATGGATCGGGTGCACGTCATGAGCGCAAAGTGAGTCTGCGCAAGGGCGAACTAGAGGTGTGCGATATCATCGCTGGCTTCAGGAAGCGGGCTGTTGTGCGCTGGCGCCTGATGCCCGGCCCCTGGAAAATCGAAGCCTCTGGCGTATCGCTCGACGGACTGTGCCTGTCCGTGCAATCCGAAAATGGGCCTCTTGTCATCCGGTTAGTCGAAGGTTGGGAGGCGCGCTGCTACGGCAGCAAGACTCGGCTGCCCGTGCTCGAAATAGAGGTGACGCGCCCCGGCTGCGTGACAACACGAGTCCAGTGGGATGTGACATGAGGGACATGTGTTGAGAATTTTGTTCTTGAGTTTCTACTACACGCCGGATTTGTGCGCGGGTTCATTCCGCGCAGCCGCGTTGATTCAGGCCATGCAGTCCGTGCTGCCAGCCGGCTCGCATATCGACGTGCTGACTACCCTGCCGAATCGGTACAGCAGCTTCAATGCGTCAGCGCCTGAGATCGAGGCAGGGGATACGGTTGCCATCCGCCGGATTGCACTGCCTGAACACAAAAGCGGGATGCTCGATCAGTCCAGGGCCTTCATTGCCTATGCACGCGGTGTGCGCGCACACGTGCGAGAGCGTAAATACGATCTGGTTTTTGCAACGTCTTCCCGGCTAATGACTGCCGTACTCGGTGCATCAATCGCACGCAATCGCAACCTGCCACTTTACCTTGACATACGCGACATCTTTGTCGACACGATTAAGGATATCCTGCCGCGCTGGCTGGCGTGGCCAATGGGGAGCGTATTTTCGCTCCTCGAACGCTATGCGGTCGGCCATGCAGGCAGGGTGAATTTGGTATCTCGCGGGTTCGAACCCTATTTCTCGAAGCGCTACCCCACCAAGCGCCTGTCATTTTTTACCAATGGCATCGATGATGAGTTCATTGTCAAAGCGCAGGACGACAAACCCGAGACGAAGGTGGTTCCG
The DNA here is from genome assembly GCA_020217265.1 of Thiobacillus sp. Classification (GTDB taxonomy): domain Bacteria; phylum Pseudomonadota; class Gammaproteobacteria; order Burkholderiales; family Thiobacillaceae; genus Thiobacillus. The sequence continues at coordinate 10,358 of JAIWOS010000009.1, forward strand.
CCATATTCTGTGCTTTATGCGGGCAACCTGGGGGAAGGGCAGGGGCTGCACGTCATTCTTCCTGGACTTGCCAGGGCGATGAATGGGCAGGCGAAATTCACGGTGATCGGAGACGGTGGTCGTAAATTGCAACTCAAGCAGGCACTCGACACGGCCGGGGTCGATAATGTGAGCCTGGTCGACCCGGTCAATCGCTCTGCCTTGGTGCAGGCTTATCAGGAGGCCGACGTGTTGTTTCTGCATCTGAACGATCACGACGCCTTCAGAAAGGTGCTGCCATCCAAGGTGTTCGAATATGCGGCTGTCGGTAAACCTGTTTGGGCCGGGGTCGCCGGCTATGCCGCAGAGTTCATCGAAGCAGAGATTGGCAATGCGGCCGTGTTTGAACCCTGCGATGTCGCTTCTGCCGTGAGAGCCTTCTCCACGCTGAATATCCGGGCCACGCCTCGCCCCGATTTCATTCGCAAATATGCGCGTCGCAATATCATGCAAAGGCTGGCTGAAGATGTCGTTTCGTTCGGCTTGGGCAGGCAACTGTGAGCATATTGGTGACCGGGGCGACAGGATTCGTCGGACTCGCCTTGCTCCGCAGGCTAGACATGTCGGGCTTGGGCTCGATCCCGGTCGTGCGGCGTGGTGCCAACTTGCCTGGCGAGGTGAAGATTCCTGTCATCGATTCACAGACTGACTGGTCGCCAGCGCTGTCCGGTTGCAAAGCCGTCGTCCACCTCGCCGCCCGTGTCCACGTGATGCACGATACCGCTACCGACCCTTTGTCGCTCTACCGCACCACCAACACCGACGCCACGCTCAACCTCGCGCGCCAGGCGGCGCAGGCCGGGGTAAAACGTTTTGTCTTCATCAGCAGCATCAAGGTCAACGGCGAGGGGCGCGAAGCGGCCTACCGAGAAACTGATGCGCCGGCGCCGGAGGATGCGTACGCGATTTCCAAGTGGGAAGCCGAGCAGGGCTTGCATCGAATTGCCGCAGAGACTGGGCTCGAGGTTGTCGTGCTGCGCCCGCCGCTGGTGTACGGGCCGGGGGTAAAGGCGAATTTCCGGCGTCTGCTCGACACGGTGGCACGCGGCTGGCCCTTGCCGCTGGGGGCGATCGAGAACCGCCGCAGCCTGCTGTATCTGGGCAATTTCGTCGATGCGATCCGCGTGTGCCTCGAACATCCGGCCGCTGCGGGGCAGACCTTTTTGCTCGACGACGGCCAGCCGGTTTCGACGCCCGAATTGATCCGGGGGGTTGCGCAGGCGATGGGGCGCCCGGCCCGGCTACTCGCGGTGCCGGCGGGCGTGCTTGAATTCGCCGGTCTGCTGCTGGGCAAGCGTGCGGCGGTGAAGCGCCTGACGGGTTCGTTGTGGGTCGACAGTTCGTTGATTCGGTCGCGACTGGGCTGGACGCCGCCGTATACGCTTGCGGCCGGGCTGGCCGAAACGGTGGCTGATCTCCAATGAATGCAATTGCCGTCCTGTCTGCATTCGTCGTCTGCGGATTCACGCTTGCGGGCCTGCTGCGCCGCCGTCATGCCCTGCCGATGGACCATCCCAACGCGCGTTCGCTGCACGCGCAGCCAACGCCGCGCATCGGCGGGCTTGGCATTCTCGGCGGCGTTGCCGTGGCGGGTGTGTGGCTGGTCGACTCGACCCTGTTGCCGGCGATGCTGGGCGCACTCGCGTTGGCCGCGGTTTCGCTGGCCGACGATGTGCGCGGCCTGCCGGTGTGGGTGCGCTTTCTCGCGCACTTCGTCGCGGCCGCTGGCTGCCTGCTGGCATGGGGGATTGCCGGCTGGACCCTGGTGGCGGCCACGCTGGCGGTGGTGTGGATGACCAATCTCTATAACTTCATGGACGGCGCCAACGGGCTCGCGGGCGGCATGGCGACGATCGGCTTCGGCGCGCTGGCGCTCGCGGCATGGCTGGGCGGGGCATCTGATCTCGCGACGTTTTGCGCGGCCATCGCCGCTGCGGCGCTGGCTTTCCTGTACTTCAATTTTCCGACCGCACGGCTCTTCATGGGCGATGCCGGTTCGATTCCGCTGGGTTTTCTCGCCGCCTCGCTGGGCATTCTGGGCGCGCGCGAATCGCTCTGGTCGTGGGCGTTTCCGCTTTTGGTATTCTCGCCCTTCATCGTCGATGCCAGCGTCACGCTGGTGCGTCGCGCCCTTGCCGGCGAAAAGATCTGGCAGGCGCACCGCTCGCACTACTACCAGCGGGTGGTGTTGTTGGGGGCATCGCATCGCCAGCTCGCGGTTGCGGCCTGGGGATTGATGCTGGCGATGAGCAGTCTGGCGTTCGTTCTGCGCGCGTGGCCACAATATACGTCCGGCGTGCTTATACTGACGGCCGTGCTCTACGCCTCGATCTTCCTCGCCATCGACCGGCGCTGGCACGGCAAGTCATGAACCTCAACCCCCGCACCCTCGTCATCATCCTGCACGACATTCTGGTGGCGGCGTTCGCCTGGCTGGGCGCGTACTGGCTGCGCTTCAACCTGGCGGTGCCGCCTGAATTCCAGACGGCGGCCTTTTCGACGCTGCAGTGGGTGGTGCCGCTGCAGGCCGTGGTGTTCTGGCGCTTCGGCCTCTACAGAGGCATCTGGCGTTTCGCCAGCCTGCCCGACCTCAAGCGCATCGTCTTTGCCGTGGCGATTGCCGCGCTCCTGATCCCGCTGGTGCTGGTCCTGTTCCGTGTGCAGGCCGTGGTGCCACGTTCGGTGCTGATCCTCGATCCCTTGCTGCTGATTCTTGCCATGGGCGGCAGCCGGCTGGCGTATCGCGCATGGAAGGAACATCGCCTGGCCAGCGTATTGCGCCCGGCGAGCAAGCCGGTGCTGGTCGCGGGCGCCGGCGCGGCCGCCGATTTCCTGCTGCGCGAACTGGCGCGCAACCCGGCAGGCTTTCACGTGGTGGGGTTGCTCGACGACAGCCGCGACAAGCAGGGCCGGCTGGTGCAAGGCATACCAGTTCTTGGCGCGCTCGGCGACGTGGTGGTTCACGCCAGGCGGATGGACGTGGGCGACGTCGTGCTCGCGCTGCCGTCGGCTGCGCACGAAGTGCGCAAACGCGTCACCCAGGCGTGTGCCGAGGCCGGGCTCAAGGTGATGACGGTGCCGTCGCTGGAGGATCTGGTGGCCGGGCGGGTGTCGGTGTCGAGCCTGCGTCATGTCGAGCTCGACGACCTTCTGGGGCGCGATCCGGTGCAGCTCGACGACAGCGGGCTGCACCGGCTGCTCACCGATCGGGTGGTGATGGTCACCGGCGCGGGCGGGTCGATCGGGTCAGAACTGTGTCGCCAGATTGCCCGCTTCGCACCAGCAAAACTCATTCTGTTCGAATTATCCGAACTGGCCCTGTACGCCATGGAGCAGGAGCTGCCGCAACGTTTCCCTGAGCTTGCCATCGTGCCCGTCATCGGCGACGTGAAGCACGCCGACCGGGTGAACGCGGTCATGCGTGAACACCGGCCCGCCGTCGTGTTTCATGCCGCCGCCTACAAGCACGTGCCGCTGATGGAGAATGCCAACGCCTGGGAGGCGGTGAGGAACAACGTGCTCGGCACCCAGGTGGTGGCCGCCGCTGCGCAGGCGCACGGGGTCGGCAAGTTCGTAATGATCTCCACCGACAAGGCGGTCAATCCAACCAATGTAATGGGCGCCACCAAGCGGCTCGCCGAAATGGTCTGCCAGTCGATGCAGCGGCCTGAAGGCACGCGTTTCGTGTCGGTGCGCTTCGGCAACGTGCTGGGCTCGTCCGGCAGCGTGATCCCGAAGTTCCAGAAACAGATCGAGGCCGGCGGGCCGGTGACGGTGACGCACCCCGAGATCACGCGCTATTTCATGTCGATCCCCGAGGCGGCCCAGCTGGTGTTGCAGGCGGGGCTGATGGGCGAGGGCGGAGAAATCTTCGTGCTCGACATGGGAGAACCGGTGAAGATCGCCGAATTGGCGCGCCTGATGATCCGGCTGTCGGGGGCTGACGAAGCACGCATTCGCATCGAGTACACCGGCCTGCGCCCTGGCGAGAAGCTTTACGAGGAATTGCTGGCCGACGATGAATCGACGTTGCCAACCCCGCATCCCAAGCTGAGGGTGGCCAGGGCGCGGGCTGCCGATTCGTCCTGGTTTGCCGAATGTATGCGCTGGCTGGCGGATGCAGGCTTGCGCGATGAAGCCGCGGTGAAACGCCAGCTCAAGGTCTGGGTTCCGGAATACCAGCCGGAATCGGTTTCCTCTTGAGCCCGGGCCAACCGGGCGGACGTGCCGAATTGGCCTTGAAGCGCCTTTAACTGCGCGGTGTCCGCGCCATCCGCTCATACAGCGCTATCGTCTGGTCGAGCATGGCGGAAAGCGGAAAGAAATCGCCAGCCGGCACGGGCGGCGGGGCTTCCAGCAAGTGTCCGATGCGCCGGCTGGCTTCGCCAAGATCGCCAAGCGGCAGCAGGCCGGGCGGATAAATCTTGCGCAGGATTTCGCCGACGCCGCCATGCTCGTAGCCCGCGGTCGGAACGCCCAGTCGCAGCGCTTCCAATGTGGTGCGGCCAAACGATTCGGGCTGGGTGGAAAGCGACAGTACCACGCTCGAAATGGCGAGAATGTTTTTCAGGTCGTCGCGCTGGCCCGCGAAACTGAGGTCGGATTCCAGGCCCATTGCACGCACGCGGTAACGCAGCTTTTGCAGGTAGCGCCGCTTCGAGGGGGAGGCGCCGCCGACGATCAGTCCGTGCACCGGCAGGCCGCGCCGCTTGAGCCGGCCGACCAGCTCGATAAAATCCTCGTGCCCCTTGAGCCGGGTGATGCGGCCGGGCAGCGTTACGATCTGCTTGTCGCGCGCGGCAGGAAATTGCGCGTAGAAACCCGCCTGCCAGGCTTCATCCGGTTTCCAGCCGTGCGGGTAATGCCGGCCGTCGACGCCGCGGTGGATGACGTCGATGCGCCAGGGCAGGGTGTCGGGGTAGTTTGTCAGGATGTAGTCGCGCACCGTGTCGGACACCGCGATCACGGCCTCGCCACGAGCCATGATGCCGCTGTAGCGGTTGACGCCATACAGGCCGTGCACCGTGGTGACGAAGCGCGGCCGCGCCGCAGGATTCATGCCGCGCCAGGCCAGATACGCGATCCAGGCCGGTACGCGCGAACGCGCATGCACGATGTCGACCTGCTGCTTGATGAGAAAGCGCCGCAGCTTGCGAACCAGCAGCAGGGTTTTCAGCGACTTGACGCCGACGGGCCAGGTGAAATGTTCGGCGCCCGACTCGACCAGCGGAGCGACCAGCCGCCCGCCGGCCGACATCACCAGCGCACGGTGGCCGCGCTCGACCAGCGCCTGCGCGATTTCCAGCGTGCCGCGCTCGACGCCACCGGATTCCAGCGCGGGCAGGAGTTGCAATACAGTCAGTTTCTTTTCAGGCATGCGAGTAGCCAGGCCGCGCAACGGTCGGCCTCGGCGAGCGGTTGGGTGTTGGGATGCAGTGCGCCGTGCGCGCACCACTGGATGAAACGGGTCACGCGCCGGGCATCGGCGAGTTCGGCGAGCGCCCAGCCGACGCGGCTTTTCGGATTCACCGGCAGGTCGAACACGCCGACATCGGCACCGGCGGTGAGCGCCTCGGTCACCATCGACACGCTGTCCGGGCTCACCCACACCGTGCCGGCGGCGGCGAGCTGTGCCGGCAGCCAGTCGGGGCCGGTGGCGGTGTGCGGCACGATGTCCAGGGCATCCAGGGCCGGCAGGCGCGCGAGAAAATCGCCCGGCGTGCGGCGCGAGGTGGCGAGCGTCCAGCGCACCTGCGGCGTGCGCGTCACCACGCTGCGGATTTGGGTGGCGATCGCGTCGCTGTTCCATTCGAAATGCTTTGATTCGCCGCCGATCAGGATCAGGCCGCGTTCCGCGCGCGCGGGATCGGGCGCCGGCGGCGGCACGATGCGATTCAGCGCGCCCTGGCTCACGAAGGTGCGGGCGTCGGCGGCCACGCGGTCGTGCGTCGGCACGATGCAAAAGTCGAACAGGCGGCGTGGCAGGCTGGGCTTCATCAGCACCGCCGTCGGCGCACCGGTGGCGCGGCCGGCGGCCAGCAGCGTCGCGTGGGTGGCGTGTCCTGCGCCCAGAATCAGGTCGGGCGTGGGAAGACCGCGCGCGGGCGCGCGTTTGAACACGCCGGCCAGCGCTGCGCGCCAGGCGGGCAGGGCCGGAAGTTCGTGAATCGAGAAAGGCTCGACGCGCGCCAGCGCCTCGGCCAGCCCGCGCGACTGGTTCAGATGCCCCGGCTTGCCGTCGCCGACGATCCAGACGACCCGGTCAGACAATGAGCAGCCCTGTGTCCTCGTACAGATCGTCGAGCGTGAGTGTCAGCCGGGTGCCGGCACAGCTCACGTCCACCTGGTCGTCGGCCGACAACTCTTGCTCGTACCAGACGTCGTTTGCGTCGCGAAAGAACACCTTCGCCCACAGTCGTTCGGAGTCGACCAGCAGGTAATACCGCAAGCTTGCCATCCCGCGATACGCGGCCCATTTCTCGCGCACATCCACGCTGGCCGTAGCGGGAGACAAGACCTCGGCGATGAAACAGGGCGACTGTTTGTAGAGGGGATGGTCGTCGGCGGCATCGCACACCAGCATGGCGTCCGGGTAGTAATACGTTGCCGATGCAGCAATGCGCAGCTTCATGTCCGCCATGAAGGCCCGGCAGGGCTTGCCGCGCGTGGCGGTGCGCAAGTGGAAGAAAATATTCCCCGCAATACGGTTGTGCCGCTCGCTCGCGCCCGCCATGGTGTAGATTTCGCCGCCCACCAATTCGTGCTTGCTGCTGGCGGTTTCTTCGAAGCGGAGATAGTCGGCCTCATCGACCGGCGAATGGACGTGGGCTTGAGACATGGGCGAGCCTCGGTTGACGGATCGGTGGATTATGGATGGTTTGTCCATCGCCGTTCAAGCGCGGCTTCCCAGCGGTAAGGCGCAGGGTCGAGCGCCGGCGTCTTGCCCTCGATCAGATCGGCGAGCAGTTCGGCCGAGGCGGGCGCCATCGTCACGCCATAGCGGTAATGGCCGGCATTAATGTACACATTGTCGAAATCGGGATGGCGGCCGATGAGCGGAATGTTGTCCGGCGCGCCCGGCCGCAACCCGGCCCAGTGCCGGACCGGCTGCGCGCCGGCCAGCGCAGGCAGCAGCTGCGCCGCCTCCGCATG
>JAIWOS010000210.1 GCA_020217265.1 Thiobacillus sp.
TGGCGAGCGCCCTCCTCGCCTGGGGCTTCGGCGGCGACACGCGCGCGCCCTTTCTCGCCGCCGCAGCGGTGCCGGCGGCGCTGGGCGCGCTCGCGCTGCTGGCAAAATCCTCGCTCGACTTCACCCAGACCGGGCCGCGCATCCGCGAGGAGGTGCTCACCCACTACCGCCGCTACACCCTGTTCGCGCTGGCGCGGCTGACGCTGGCGGCGTTCGCAATTCTGTTGTGGCTCGCAGGCATCGGCGTCGCCGCCTACTTCGCCCTCGCCGCGATCTTCGACTGGCGCTGGTCGGGCCTCGCCGCGGGCAGCGCCGGGGTGCTGGCCATCCTGGCCGGCTTCCTGTTCCAGCTGTTATGGAAGCTGCGCTTCAATCCGGGCCTGCTGGTGGCGTCGATGCACTACCGCATGAGCCGCCTCTATCCCTTGTGGCAGTGGGCCACACCTGCCCGGCTGCATGCGATCCGCGCCCTCGCCGCCGCCCTTCTGGCCGTGCTGTTCGTCGCGGCACTGTGGCAACTCGCGCTTGCACAGCGTCTCGACGACATCATCGCCTTTGCCGCGCTCGGATTGTTTTATGCCGGCAGCCTGGTGTGGGCGGGCTGGCAACCCGAAGCCCGCCCGCTGCATGCGCGCGCGCCTTCGAAGGCGGGCCGCGCGCCCAATATCGTGATGATCGGCTCCGACACCCTGCGCGCGGATCGCCTCGGCGCGGCCGGCTACCGTCGCGCGCTGACGCCGCATATCGACGCGCTGGCCCGGCAGGGCAGCCTGTTCACCAACTGCTACGTGCCGTGCGCGCGCACCGCGCCCAGCCTCATCTCGATGCTTGCCGGCGTCTGGCCGCGCACCCATGGCGTGCGCGACAACTTCGTCTCGACCGACGACACCCGGCTGAAAGTCGACGCGCTCCCGACCCTGCTCAAGGCCCGCGGCTACCGCAGCGCGGTGATTTCCGACTGGTGCGGGGCCGACATGGGGAAATTCTCGTTCGGCTTCGACTACACCGACCTGCCGGAAGACCAGTGGAACCTCAGATACCTGATCCGGCAGGGCCCCAAGGACCTGCGCCTGTTCGTCTCGCTGTTCGCGCACAACCGCCTCGGCCGGGTCTTTCTGCCCGAGCTGTATTACCTCGGCGGGGTGCCGCTCACCCAGCCGATGGGACGGCGCGCCCGCCGGCTGCTGTCGCGCCTCGCCGCGTCCGACCAGCCCTTCTTCCTCAACATCTTTTACTCGACCACCCACCCGCCCTTCGCCAGCGAGTGGCCCTGGTACACGAAATTCGCCGACCCGGATTACCGCGGCGAATCGAAGTTCGCGATGGCGCGACTCACCGACCCCTTCGAGATCATCCGCCGGCAGGGCGCCCCGCGCGAAGAGTTCGACCTCGACCAGATCGTCGACCTGTACGACGGTTCGGTCGCAGCGTTCGACGACGAAGTCGGCAAGCTCCTCGACCACCTCGACGCCTGCGGCCTCGCGGACAACACCATCGTGGTCGTCTACTCCGACCACGGCATGGAATTCTTCGAGCACGACACCTGGGGCCAAGGCAATTCGGCGGTGGGCGAAGCGAGCCCGCGCATTCCCCTCGTGATCCGCGCACCCGGCCTGCCCGCGCAGGGGCGGCTCGACCAGGTCGTGCGTTCGATCGACCTCGCGCCCACGCTGCTCGACCTGGCCGGCATCGAACCCGGCGCGCAGATGGAAGGCGTCTCGCTCGCCTGCTGCCTCGCCGACGCGAGCCGCTGCCCCGAGCTCGACGCATTCAACGAAACCGGCATCTGGATCGCCGACATCCCCGGGCTGCCGGAGACGCACCTGCGCTACCCCGACCTGCTCGAACTGATCGAGATCCCCCAGCGCGAGCACGGCACGCTCGCCATCAAGCACGAATACTGCCCCGCCATTCTCGCCGCCAAGGACCGCATGATCCGGCGCGGCCGCTGGAAACTGGTCTACCAACCGCTGCAGCACGGCGAGCGCATCCAGCTGTTCGATCTGCAGACCGACCCCGGATGCCACCAGGACCTGAGCGCAACCCATCCCGAACTGAGCGAATCCCTGCGCCGCGCGCTCACGGCCTGGATCGACCCCCTCGCAGGCGCTGCCGCAGCGTCTCCTGTTCGCCCCGCAACCACCGCATGAACCCTTCCATGCCGACGCTCTCGGTCATCGTGCCGACCCACAACCGGCCCGCCCTGCTGGCCGAGGCGCTCGCCAGCCTAGTCGCCCAGACCTGCGCCGACTGGGAGGCTGTCGTCGTCGACGACGCCTCCTCGCCCGCCGTCCCGACCGCGCAGGGCGACCCGCGCATCCGCGTCGTGCGCCAGAACCCCGGCCAGGGGGGCGCGGCCGCCAAGAACCGCGGAATTGCCGAAGCGCGCGGCAACGTCATCGCCTATCTGGACGACGACGATCTGTACGACCCCGACTACCTCACGCGTGCGCTCGACCTGCTCGAACGGCGTGCCGATGTCGATGTGGTCTTCATGGGGGTGTCCTGGTTTGGCAGCAACGGCGCCTGGGGACAGGACAACTACGACCGCACCATGGAACGCTTTCTTGCCGGGGCGGGCGGCGCCCGCGAGGGCGACGTGAGCGTGTTCGGCGAAGCCTTGCTGCCGGCCCTGCTGAGATCGGTGCCCATGGCATTTCAGCGCCCCGTGGTGCGCCGCGCAGCGCTCGACCGCATCGGCGGCTACCGCCCCGACTGCCTGTTGTGGGATTGCGACTGGGCGATCCGCGCCGCGCTCGCAAGCCGGGCCGCGCTGATCCACAGCGGCCTGTATCGCCAGCGCGCCGAAGGCCAGGGCTATTCATCCAAGCAGGACCGTACGCTGGAGCATATGCACTCCGGCATCGACATCATGGAAAGGCTCCTGCAAGCCAGCCGGGGAGGTCGTCACCCTGAACATTTACCACTCTTTCGTGCGGCTGCCGCGCGCAGCTGGTTCGATCTGGCGTGGCATTACTACCTGAACGGGCGGCGGGCCAAGGTGTTGTCCCCCCTGTTGCGCAGCGCCCTCCACAAACCCGGGCTCGCGCACCTGAAACTGTTGTCGCGGCTGCCCTTGCCTGTTCGTCCGCCTGTCGGTCACTGAATCCACGCGAAGCCATTTTCCCCCTGCCATGCACTCTCCCAGCGCTCCGAAAACGCCCGCCACCGTCGCCTTCATCACAGGCGCGTCGGGCGACTGGGGCGGCGCCAGCCGTGTCCTCTTCGCCAACCTGCGTCTAATCGACCGGGCACGCATCAACCCCGTGCTGCTCTTGCCCTGCGATGGCCCCATCGTCCCCGAATTGCGCACGCGCGGCATCGCCTACGAAATCTGGGGCAACCTGACCGAACCAGGGCAGCCGCTCGGCTACCTCAAGGCCATGCTGAGGATGGCGCGTTTCCTGCGGCGCCATCGCATCGACGCGATTCACGTCAACCATGCCAATGCCTGGCGCCCGGCCGAACTGCTCGCGGCTTGGCTGATGCGTGTGCCCATCCTCACCCATTACCACACAGTCAATGAAGAACCCGCGCCCTTCATTGCGCTCTCGAAGGGCATCGTTGCCGTCTCGCATTACGTGGCGCGTCATTCGCTCCCGGACAGCGTACCCAAGCACGTCATCCACAACCCGGTCGACCTCGCCCGCTTCGACGCCGCGCGCGATATCCGCGCCAAACTCGGCTACGGGCCGGACGAGGTGCTGGTGAGCTTTCTGGGGCAGGTGCGCGAGATCAAGGGCGTGGCCGATTTCATCGCGATGGCGAAACGGCTGCCGCACCCGCAGGCGCGCTTCCTGATCGCGGGCGAGTGCCGCGATCCGCACAAGTTCGAAGGCTCGTACTCGGAAGCCAGCCTCAAGGAAGCCTTCGGCGACGACGCGCGCCTGCGCTACCTCGGCTATCTCGAACGTGTCGAAGATCTCTACCGTGCCTCCGATATCGTGGTGGTGCCCTCGCGCTGGCAGGAGCCGCTCGGGCTCATCAACCTGGAAGCCGGCGCCTGCCGAACCCCGGTCGTCGCCACCCGCTCCGGCGGCATCCCCGAAATCGTCACCGACGGCGAAAACGGCTTTCTGGTAAACATTGGCGATGTCGCGGCGCTCGCCGACCGTGTGGGGCGGCTGATCGACGACGCCGGCCTGCGCACCCGGATGGGCGAAGCCGGGCGGGCGCGGGTAGAGTCGGCGTTCACAACGAGCCCTGTGCGTGATTTCGAGACCTTGCTCCTGTCCCTGGTCAAGCATTGATGTCACAAGCTCGCGCGCCCCTGCCCGCATCAGCCCCGGAATGGCACGACACCATCTTCATGACAGGCTTGGCCCTGCTGCTCGTGGCCGGCATCGTCACCCTGTTGTGGGGGCTCAACCATCCCTACGCGAACGACAGCGTCGGCTACCTGCAGGAAGCGCAGGGCCTGCTGGAAGGGCGCGGCCTCACGCGCGCCACCGGCTGGGACGTGATCGAGCCCGACTATGCGCCCTTTCCGCTGTTTCCCCCGGGTTTCTCGCTCGCCATCGCCGGCGTGTCGCTGACCGGCCTCTCGGCTGCCCACGCGGCGCTGGCGATCAGCTGGCTGGCCTGGCTGCTGGTCGTGCCGGCCGCGGCGTGGGCGGTGCGTCCGCTCGTCGGCCTGAACGCGGCGCGCGCGGTGGGCCTGCTGGCGGGGGCATCGCCTGCGTTCGTCGAATGGGGGTTTCAGGCGCTCGCCGACGCGCCGCTGACGCTGTTCTCGATCCTGTCGCTGGGCGTGTTGACGCGCGCGCCCGCGCTCGCCGACGTCTCCTGGCGCGGCTGGGCGCTTTCCGGGGTTCTGGCCGGCATCGCCTATCTCTTTCGCAACGCCGGCGCGGTGCTGCCGCTCACGGTGATCGCGCTCCTCGCCTGGGCCCTGCTGTCGCGCCGGCTGTCGTTCGTCGCCACCCTGCGCGCCGGGCTCGTCTGGGGCGGCGCGTTTGCGCTGTGCGCCTTCCCGCTGTTTGCCTACAACCTCGTCACCTTCGGCAGCATCCAGCCCTACTTCGGCGCGCACGGCACGATCGATTACGGGCTGCTGAACGCGGTGCGCGTGAGCCTGTGGAGCGTGCTGCTGGACGTGAGCGGCTGGCGAACCGTCGCCGACCTGGCGTGGAACGGCAAGGCCCTCGTCGCGCTCGGGCCGCTGGCCTTGGCTGCGGTCTGGCTGGCCGCTCGCCGGCCCACGCCGGCATTCTCGCCAGCAGGCATCGTCTTGCTCATCTACGCGCTGATCGGCTGCGCATTGGTGGTGTGGGGCCGCAGCCGCTTCGACTGGGTGGAAACCACGCTCACCCGCCAGTTCATGCCCTACAGCTGGGCGCTCCTGGCGCTCGGCGCATGGGCGCTGCAACGCCTGGCACAGCGTCGATGGCCGGCGATCGGCGCCTTCGCGCTGGCGGCACTACTGGGCGGGCGCGCCCATGCGCTGTGGCAGGAATGGGCGAACGAGACGGCGCTGCGTGACGCGGCCCACGCGCTGGGCTATGCCGAGGCCGCCACCCGCCACCCGGACGCGATCCTCACCCCGCGCATCCGCCTCGACGCCGCTGCGGACGCCGCCC
>JAIWOS010000154.1 GCA_020217265.1 Thiobacillus sp.
CAACGCCGGCAGCGCCTTGCCCGCCGGCAGGCCCGCCGCGATGCGTGCGGCGATGCGCTCGGCCTCGGCGCGGCCGACATCGCCGATCAAGGCGATGACCGCGTTGGGCGCGCTGTAGTGCGCGCGGTAGAAGCGTTGCAGATCGGCACGGCCGATTTTCGCGATCGCCGCCGGTTCGCCCGCCTCGTCGTGCGCATAGGGATGGGTTCCATACACCGCGCGGTAGAACGCCTTGTCGGCAACCTGGCCGGGATCGGCCTCGGCTTCGCGGATGGCGGCGATCACCCGCTGCTTTTCGCGCTTGACGACAGCCTCGGGGAAATCCGGCTTGTGCAGCACCGTGACCAGCACGTCGAGCGCCTTGTCCTTTTCCGCGGCGGACGACAGGGTGCGCAGGCTGACGCTCGCCCGGTCGCGATCGAAGCTGCCGCCGAGCACCGCCCCCACGTCGGCCAGACGGTGGGCGATGGCCGTGTCGGAGAGCCCGCCCGCGCCTTGATCGAGGAGGCCGTGCGTCAGCTGCGCCAGCCCCGGCAGACTGGCCGGATCGCGCGCGCTGCCGGCGGGGAAGCTCACCGCAATATCGAGCATGGGCAGGTCGCGGGTTTCGACGAACAGCACGCGCGCGCCTTGCGGCGTTTGCCAGGACTGGATGGCGAGCGCAGCCTGCGCTGCGAGCGGCAGGCTCAGCAGCACGCCCAGCACCAGAAGTACGAACGCTTTCAGCGTATCAGTTGACATGGCGGACTCCCGGCATGGCGGCGCGCGGCGCCTGGGCCTGCATGGGTTGCGGGTCGAGCGTGGCAACCGACAGGCGGTCGTCGACCAGCCATTTGCGCGCCGCCTCGCGCACCTGCCCGGCGGTCACGGCGCGCAGCTTGTCGACCCGGCGCGCCAGCGCCTCGGGCGACAGGCCGGCGGTGACGTATTCGCCGAGCTGCATCGCCTGATAAAAGAGCGAATCGCGCTGGTAGACGTCGGCCGCGATCACCTGCGCCTTCACCCGTGCCAGTTCCTCCTCGCTGATGCCGTCTTTCTGGAGGCGCGCGATTTCGGCGCGGATTGCCGCTTCCACTTCGCCCACTGACTTGCCGGGCGACGGCGTGGCGTCGATCAGGAACATGCCGGGACCGCGCGCGACGCTGTCGTAGCCTGCGCTCGCGTTGACCGCGACCTGCTGCGTCTTCACCAGCGATTGCTGCAGTCGCGCCGAATCGTTGCCGGAGAGCACGCCGGCGAGGATTTGCAGCGCGTAGGGTTCGGTGTCGTTCTGCCAGTCGCGCAACACCGGCGCGTGCCAGGCCATCAGCAGGTAGGGCACCTTCGCCGGCGCCTTGACGACGATGCGCTTGTCGCCGACCTGCTCGACCTCGGCCTGCGGCTTGCGCACCGGCAGCGGCTTGGCGGCAAGCGGTCCAAAATACTTTTTCGCCAGCGCCACAACCTCGTCGGCCTTGACGTCGCCCGCCACCACCAGCGTGGCATTGTTGGGCGCGTACCAGCGCGCGTACCAGTCGCGCGCGTCCTGCGCGCTCATGTGCTGCAGGTCGTCCATCCAGCCGATGATGGGGCGGCGGTAGGGGTGCGTCTGGTAGGCCGTCGCCATCAGCCGTTCGTACACCACCGCCTGCGGCTGATCGTCGGTGCGCAGCCGGCGTTCTTCCATCACCACCTGGATTTCCTTGGCGAAGCTCTCGTCGCTGATGACGAGGTTGGCCATGCGGTCGGCTTCGAGCTTCATCGCGAGCTCCAGCCGGTCCTTCTGCATCTGCTGGAAATACGCCGTGTGGTCGCGGCTGGTGAAGGCGTTCTCGCGCCCCCCCGCCGCCGCGATGCGCTTGGAGAATTCTCCCGCCGGCACGTCCTTCGTGCCCTTGAACATCATGTGTTCGAGGACGTGCGCCACGCCGGTGGTGCCGTTGAACTCGTCGACGCTGCCGGCCCGGTACCACACCTGCGACACCATCACCGGCGCGCGATGATCCTCCTGCACGATCACGCGCATGCCGTTGTCCAGCGTGACGTCGGTCAGCGCAGCCTGCGCCCCGCCGGCTGCCACGGCAAGCAGAATTGCCCATAGACTCCGCATGTATTCACCTCGGTTGGTTGAAGCTCGAATGATAAGATAAGGCGTTCGCCGAACTGATGTCCTGACTGCCTTTATCCGTGTTTAGTTTCTTCAAGTCCAAGCCGCCCGCCGACCCGGCCGCGGCCGCCCCCGACGTGTCCAGCCCCGCCGCCGCGTCGCCCGAACCCAAACCGGGCTGGGCGCAGCGGCTGAAACAGGGCCTGGCCAAGACGCGCGACAAGCTGGGCGGCCAACTCGCCAGCCTGTTCGGCGCCGGCCGCAAGATCGACGCCGAACTCTACGAAGAACTCGAAACCATCCTGCTCACCGCCGACATCGGCGTGGATGCGACCCAGGCGCTGCTCGATGCGCTGCAAAAGAAGGTGCGGCGCGAAAACCTCACCGAGGCCTCGCAACTCCAGAATGCGCTGAAGGACGCGCTGGTCGACCTGCTCGCCCCCCTGCAGGCGCCGCTCGACGTCACCCCGCACAAGCCCTTCATCCTCATGCTTGCCGGCGTCAACGGCGCGGGCAAAACGACGACCATCGGCAAACTCGCCAGGCTCTACCAGTCGCAGGGCCTGTCGGTGCTGCTCGCCGCCGGCGACACCTTCCGCGCCGCCGCCCGCGAGCAGTTGCAGGTGTGGGGCGAGCGCAACGGCGTCACCGTCGTCAGCCAGGACAAGGGCGACTCTGCCGCGGTGATCTTCGACGCCATCGCCGCCGCGCGCGCGCGCAACATCGACGTGGTGTTGGCCGACACCGCCGGCCGGCTGCCGACGCAGCTGCACCTGATGGAAGAGATCAAGAAGGTGAAGCGCGTCATCGAAAAGGCCATCCCCGGCGCGCCGCACGAAATCCTGCTGGTGCTCGACGCCAACACCGGGCAGAACGCGGTCGCACAGGTCAAGGCCTTCGACGACGCGCTCGGCGTGACCGGCCTTGCGCTCACCAAGCTCGACGGCACCGCCAAGGGCGGCGCCATCGCCGCCATCGCCCATGCCTGTTCGACGCGGTCGCGACCGATCCCCGTGCGCTACATCGGCGTGGGCGAAGGCCTCGACGACCTGCGCCCGTTCGACGCGCGCGACTTCGTCGAGGCGGTGTTTGCCGCATGATCCAGTTTTCCCAGGTCACCAAGCGCTACCCCGGCGGGCACGAGGCCCTCGCCGACGTCGATCTGGTCATCGAGAAGGGCGAGCTGGTGTTCCTCACCGGCCACTCCGGCGCCGGCAAGTCGACGCTCCTGAAGCTCATCGCCGCCATCGAACGGCCCACCCGCGGCGTGGTCACGGTCAGCGGACAGAACGTCGGCCGCCTGCCGCAGCGCGCGATCCCCTACCTGCGCCGCAACATCGGCCTGGTGTTCCAGGACCACAAGCTGCTGTTCGACCGCAACGCCATCGAAAACGTGGTGCTGCCGCTCGACATCGCCGGCGTGGACCGCCGCGAATCGCTCAAGCGCGCCCGCGCCGTGCTCGACAAGGTCGGCCTGCTCGCGCGCGAAAAGGCCAACCCGATCAGCCTGTCCGGCGGCGAGCAGCAGCGCCTGTGCATTGCCCGCGCGCTGGTAAGCCGCCCGGCGCTCTTGCTCGCGGACGAGCCGACCGGCAACCTCGACGCCGGCTACGCCGCCGACATCATGGCGATGTTCCGCGATTTCCATCAGGTCGGCACCACGCTGGTGATCGCCACCCACGACGAGCGCGCCATCACCGCGCTGGGTGGACGCACCCTGCACCTCGACCACGGCCGCGTCGGGGAGGCCGCATGAGGACCTGGCTGCGACACCAGCTCGGCGCTTTGCAGAGCGCGCTGACGCGCCTTGCTGCGCAGCCGGTCGCCGCCCTGCTCACCGCCCTGGCAATGGGCGTGGCGATCAGCCTGCCGGCCGGCCTTTACCTTGCGCTCGACAATCTGGGACGGCTGGCCGGCAGCCTGCCCGCCCAGCCCGAGATCAGCCTATTTCTCGACCCCGCCGCCCCGCCCGGAGCACGCCAGGCGATCGAAGCGCGCCTGAAACGGCCCGACATCGCCCACGCGCGCCTGGTTGGCCGCGACGAGGCGCTCGCTGCGCTGGCCGCGGCGCAGGATCTGGGCGACGTCGTCGCCGGCCTGCCCGAAAACCCCCTGCCCGATGCCTGGATCGTGCAGCCGCAGGACACCTCGCGCGCTGCGCTCGCCCGGCTTGCCCGCGCGCTCGGCAAGCTGCCCGGCGTGAGCGAAGCCCGCCTCGACAGCGCCTGGGCGGAACGGCTGGCTGCGCTCATTGCCATCGGCCACACCGTCGTCTGGCTCCTGGCCGCCCTCTTCGCCGTGGCGCTGGCGGCGATCGCCGGCAACGCCATCCGCGCCCAGGTGCTGGCGCGACGCGACGAAATCCAGGTCAGCCGCCTGATCGGCGCCACCGACCGCCACATCCGCCGGCCCTTTCTCTACCTTGGCGCGATCCAGGGCCTGCTGGGCGGACTCGCCGCGGCAGGCGTGCTGTCGATCGCCGGCTGGGTACTGCAGGAGCCGGTCGCCCGCCTGGCCGGGCTCTACGGCTCGACCTTCCATCTGGCGCCGCCCGGCCTGCCTGAACTGGCCGTCGTACTGGGCCTGCCCGCGGTGTTCGGCTGGCTGGGCGCGTGGACGTCGGTCGCCCGCAGCTTGCGCCAGGTCGAACCCCCGCGCTGACCCTCGCCCCTTTCGCGTTCGACTCACGGGTTGAACGCGCCGTTTGAAGAATTTCTTTTTTGCACGGGTGGATTCTGACAAGCTGACAACGACAAACCGCAAGCTTGGCGTTCATCTTGCACTGTGCGGCGCCCTGATACTTGTCTCCGTGTGAACCAGGAGTGCTAACATTTCAGTGCGAGCGACCCATGAACGGACGCGCTAATACGCGAGTCGTCCCGCGGACAATAATGAATAGAAACGTCATTACACAGTCTTGTCCCCGATTGCAGGCGCCCACTCCTGACTCCTGAAAGGTTATAAGCCACATATTCAGAAGGAATCGGGTTCATGGGCATCAGACACGCTCCAGAAGATTTCCAAAGAAAAATCTTGCTTGCGGTTATCGGACTGTCACCCCAGATCCTCACCGAAACGGTCTATGCCCTGGCGGTGAAGGGCCGACCAGCTTTCGTTCCCGATGAGGTTCATGTCGTCACGACCGGTGAAGGCGCCGAGTACGCGCGTCACACGCTTCTGGACAGCGGAATGGGGCGTTTTGGGGAAATGCTGCGGGATTACTCCTTGCAAGGGCGTGTTCGCTTCGACGCGGACTGCATTCATGTGATAAGTCGACCCGACGGCCAAACCGCGAGCGATATTCAGAGTCCCGAGGACAACATGCTTGCAGCCGACAATATTCTGAAATGGGTGAACCACTTCACGCGGGATGATAACGTCGCATTGCACGTTTCGATTGCCGGGGGCAGGAAGACGATGGGTTTTTTCGCAGGTTATGCGCTGTCCCTGTTTGGACGAACGCAGGACCGCCTGTCGCACGTGCTGGTCTCCGATCCATTCGAATCCAATCACGATTTCTATTATCCGCCTCCGACCCCGAAGGTCTTGTTCGACCGAAACAACAAGCCTATCCACACCTCCGACGCCAACGTCATGCTCGCAGAGATCCCGTTTGTCAGGCTTAGGCACGGGCTCCCTGATAGCCTGGTAGAAGGAAGTGCAAGTTTCAGCGAGGTGGTCGCTGCCGCGCAGCACGGGCTTGCGCCGGTTAGCCTGAGAGTCGATCCGCTCAATCGCACATTGAACTGTGGAAATATTGAAATTCGCATGGAGCCCGCGCCATTTGCTTTCTACTACTGGCTCGCCAAACGCGCGCAATCCGGCCTTCCGCCAGTGCGCTACGACCAGCCGGATGTCGTCGATGCGTTTCTGTCTGCCTATGCCGAGATACTCAACAACCCTGACTCATCCCGCCTGGAAAACGCGCGGCAGGCGCTGATGCGCCGATCGTGTGAACCGGCCTCGCGCCGGCCTACCAGCATCCGTACCTATTTCGACCCCATCAAGGCCAAGGCCAACGCGGCGCTTGAACGCGCCCTCGGCGAAGAAGCCGCCATTCCCTACCAGATCCAGTCGATTGGCGACCGCATGGCCATGCGGTTTGGCCTGATGGGCCTTCAAGCCCAGAACATTACAGTGGGCAACCGCCCGCCCCGCGAGGTGGGGAAAGACAATGATGCGATGCACACAACCGCTGAAAGTTAAGCATTCATGACACGTTACGCCTATCTGTTCGAGGCACGCTCGATCCAACAGTACATTCTCGCCTCGGGCCGGCTGGCGGAGATGGTCGGCGCGAGCAAGATCATCGACGCCCTGACTGACGAGACACTCGGTGCTGCTTTAGAAAGCCTCGGTTTCCGTGAAAACAAGAACGAGCTTCCCCAGGATGCCAGCGGCATTGCGTTCTCGCGGCGCGAGGGGGGTGTTTTCGTCACGTTTCTCACTGACGGCATTCAGGCTGCGCGCCTGCGCGCATTGTGGACTCTGGTCGTTCAGAGCGTGGCGCCGGGACTGGAATGGGTCGACGCTCTCACCTCGGGCGAAACCTTCCGGGATGCGGTTGATTCTGGGTACAGGTCGCTGGCGGCGCGACGCAATCTCCCGGCCGTCCATTTGCCGGAGTCGACACCTTTCACGCGCATTGCGCCACGGACCGGGGAGCCGGCCGCCAAGCGCGCAAAGCGCAACGAATGGCGCGACGCGCCTGGGGTGCTCAAGCATGAAGCCAGCAAAACGGATTCGTCACTGCGGCTCAAGTTCCTGCCGGAGGAGTGTCACAGTGAATACAGTCGTTACGTATTCCCACGCGAACTGACCCCCGAGGACGAATCCAGCGAGCACGCCTTCCCATTCCTCGGTGCGGACCGGAATGTCGCGGTCATTCATGCCGACGGCAATGGGCTGGGACTCATCCTGAACGCGCTCAAGGCGGAGCTTCAGAGAAATGGCATCGACGATGCCCAATACCTGTCCGTCTATCGTGGTTTCTCCGATGCCGTTCGTGACGCTACCCGGAACGCCGCCCGTCTGGCGACGGACAGGGCCCTTCTCCCTCACGCGCGCATATCTGGCAATATCCGCACACTGCCTGCGCGCCCCCTGGTACTCGCCGGTGACGACCTCAACATCATCGTTCGTGCCGACCTCGCGCTCGACTACGCGAAGGTGTTTCTCGATGCGTTCGAGAGCGAGACTGCTCAGGCGCTCAGCGTCTGGAAGTCCAGCGCGCTCGGCGGCCTCTCGATCCCGGGGCTGCCGGAGCGCCTCACTGCATGCGCGGGCATCGTCTTCTGCGGTGCCAACCAACCCTTCGCCAGCGCCTACGCCCTGTCCGAGGCGCTGTGCAAGGCGGCCAAGCAACAGGCGGCTCAACACAAGGTCGGCGATCTGAAGCCGGGCGGATTCATTTTCCACCGGGTCACCACCAGCTTCATCGAAGACTGGAACGATGTTGTCAGCGAGACGCTCACTGTCCGGGCGGGACAGTTGGAGGCCCGCCTCAGCCTCGGCCTCTACGGTGTGGGTGTCACCGCGAGCCAAGCCGGCCTCCCCGCCTGGACGCACCTAGAACAGCTCAAGGACATACTGTCCTGCGCGACGCTCGCCCGCGGCCCCGTGCGGGAATTGATGCTGCTCATGTATCAGTCCCCGGAAATCATGCGTCAGCGCTATGCGCGCTGGCGCGAAAACCTCATCAAGTCCGGACCGGGCGGGAGCCGTCAACTTGCCCAAATCGACAAGATCCTGGTCGAGCTCGGGGTCAAGGCACCCCATGTCACACCGTTTACCGACGACCCGATCCATCCTGCCACCCCACTCGGTGACGTCGTCAGCCTGTTGCCCATATACCGCCGAACCGTATCTGACGTCGCTCCAGCCAGCAGAATGGAGAGCCTCGCATGAACCAGCGGACGCTGTTGGTCGAGTTTCATGAACTCTGGCACGTCGGAAGCGGCCGTGGCCGCGGTACCCACCTCGATGCCGTCGTCGATCGTGACGAATCCGGGCTGCCCTACGTGCCCGGGCGCATGCTCAAAGGCGTCCTGCGGGAAGCGGCCGAGCGTGTTGCGAACTGGTGTCCTGCTGCCCCGGCACATGCCGCCACGCTGACGCAGCTTTTCGGCGCGCGTCCGGGTGACAGAAGCGGCGAAGCGCCGCTCGAGGCCTGCGCTCCCGGCACCCTTCACGTGAGCGACGCGCGCTTGCCGGCGGAGGTAGCCAAGTGGCTCGCCTCCGAAGCAGGAGAGCGATATAGGGAGCGGCTGTTCCGCGAGCACTTCTCGACGGCGATCGACCACGAGACTGGCACGGCACGAGAGTCGTCACTGCGCGGCATCGAAGTGGCCGTCCCCATGACGCTCGAGGCCGAAATTCGCGTTGCCCCCCTCGACAGTGCCGAGGGCGGGTTTGAACTGCTGGCCCGTGCCCTGCCGCTCGTCCGGGCGCTTGGTGCGCACCGCACGCGAGGTCTGGGACGCGTCTCCCTCGCCTTCAAGGATGAAGCATGAAGCACCTACTGACCCTTGACCTTGAGCTGCTCGACGAAATCGTCATCAGCCGCAACAGCGCCACCACGGGGCAGCATCGGTGCCTGCCGTACATCCCCGGTTCCGGTCTTCTCGGCGCGGCTGCATCCCGACTCTATGACGAGACCGACAACCGCATGTACGACATCTTCCATTCCGGGCAGGTGCGCTTCGGTGACGGCAGACCGGTAGCCCACGGGCAGCTCGCCTCCTGGCCAGTCCCGTTCGCCTGGCATGGCGACAAGGGAGGTGAAGCCACCCACGACCATGATCGGTGGCTTGCAGCAGGCATTTTCAGCTTTGTCGCTGCCGGCGTTGCGGCGAGCGGTTTCATTCAGCCGCAGCAGATTCGCGAGGGATTCGTCAGCGAGACCGGTGAACGCATCCGTCCGAAGACTCGATATCGAATGAAAACGGCTATCGATCGTCGTACCGGAGGCGCAGCCGAAAGCCAGCTGTTCGGCTACGAGGCGCTTGCCCGCGGGCAGCGTTTTCGCGCCACGATCCGGTCCAATGATGCCGCGCACCTCGAATCTTTGCGCGCCTGCCTGAATGACGTGATCCACCTTGGCAGATCGCGGTCTGCGCAGTACGGACGTGTCAGAGTGTCGACTTCGGCCGTTGCAACTGCCGCACCGGCATTCCTTCCGGTGGCCTTGCTCGACGGGGCCCCTCACCTGGTGCTCTGGCTGGCGTCCGACCTTGCCGTCCGAAACACCGAAACGGGCATGCCCACCTTGACGCCAACGCTCCACGACCTGGGACTGGCGGATCTCGTCGGCGGGTCGCCCGCGCCCGGAAGAACGTTCGTGCGGACACGCCGATACATCCCCTACAACGCCAGGCGAGGCTCCCACGACCTTGAACGCCAGGTCATCGTTGCCGGAAGCGTTCTCTGCTACCGACTGCATGAGCCTCCCGCGCCGGAAATTGCCGCGCGCCTTGCAGCTCGCCTTGCCGATGGCCTCGGCGAGAACCGCGAGGCAGGGCTCGGCGATGTCGTCCTCGACCCGATTCTGGAGCAACTGCTGCTCTCGCCGCACCCCGTCTTCACGCCGTTGGCTGCACCCGTCCGGGTCCAATCCGTCCCCGAACCCTCACACCCCCTTATCGCGTGGCTCCGGGCAGGAGAGGAACGCGACGACGCCGAGACATCAGCCAACCGATGGGCCGAGCGCAAGCTGGCGGCGCTCGTACGCGTGTGCGACTCCGCTCGTCAATACAACGGGATCGCGGCCGACCTCGCGTGCGGACCGACTGCAGCGCAATGGGGGCGCGTGCAGGAGGCTGCCATCGCGCATGGGGAACGGACGGCGCTGCTGAACGCTCTCGTGGGAACGGACGCTGCCCCTGCCGGCGCAGACTCTGCCATCTGCAAACCCAA
>JAIWOS010000010.1 GCA_020217265.1 Thiobacillus sp.
GATTGCGCGCCCGCCAGCCTCGGAAAAGGCGATCTGCAGGCCGCTGCGGTGGGCGTGCCGGAACAGGGCGGTGCTGACGAGATGGTTGCCATGGACGATGACCTGGTCGAGCTTGTGTAGGGGAATGCTGGCAAGCGGTTCGCGGCCCCGGCTGACGAGCACACGGTCACCCTCCTTGAGCAACGTGAGCCCCTGTTCGAGAATCACGAGGCTGCGCAGGATGGGCTCGAGCGCAGGGTTTTCTTCAATCCGGACGCAGGCGTCGGGATCGTCGTCGAATTCGGGCGTTTCAGGCAGGGCCGCGAGCGGCGCGCGGCTGGACGCCCAGACCTCTGCGGCGTTCGTGAGCAGTTCGCCCGGGATGTCGTCAGCCACTTGGGGTGCCGCCACCGCGGGGAATTCTGGCTCGACGTCGGGCGCCTCGGGCGAGGGGGCTGGGGGCGCCGCTTGCTCGATGTGGGCGTAGTGCTTCTTGCTGGGCATGACCCACGGGGCCGCTTCGGGGTCGGCGGGCCGCATCAGGTTGCGGATGAAGTCGACTCCGAGAAAGCTGAAGCCGTCGTCGAAGTGGGTGACGCGGGTCTTTTCTGGCTTGAGCCGGAGCCGCAGGGTGTCGACGACCTCTTGGGTCAGCTCGAGCGCCTGGCGCGCGGTGTCGTGGTCGCGGCAGAGGATGAGGAAGTCGTCGGCGAAACGCACCAGTCTGAGGTTGTGCGCGAGCAGGGCTTCGTCGAAGTCGTCAAGATAAAGATTGGACAACAGCGGTGACAGCGGCGAACCCTGGGGCACGCCCTTGATGAGGAGGCGGGGCTGGCTGCCATCGTGCGGCTGCAGCGTTGCCGCAAGCCAGAGTTCGATGAGCGGCAGCAGCGAGTGGTCCGCGATGGTGCGGCGGATCTTTGCGAGCAGAAGCGCGTGATCGATCTCGTCGAAGAAGGTCTGGATGTCGGCATCGACAACCCATTGGTAGCCTTGGTCGCGATAATGGGCCACCCGTGCCAGGGCCATGGGAACAGACCGTCCGACACGATATGCGTAGCTGGTTTCCTCGAGGTGTTTGTCGAACAGCGGGCCGAGGACGCGGGCGACGGCGGTCTGCAGGACGCGGTCGCGCACGGCAGGCACTGCAAGGCGGCGCTCGCTGCCGTCGGGCTTGTCGATGGACAGTCCGCGCAGCGGTAGCGGCCGGTATTCCTTGCGCTCGACCTGATGCTTGAGGGTGAGCAGGCGGCCGAACACGTTGTGCGCGAAATCGTCGATGCTCTGTCCGTCGACCCCGGGCATGCCGGCATTCTTGCTGACCTTCTCCCAGGCGGCGAACAGGTTGCCGGGCTCAATGGCAAGTTCGATGAGCGGAACAGGGGCGGAGTCAGCGGCTGTTTCTGTCATGGCCGCAATGTTGCAGCGCACACGCGGGGCAGGCTTGAATCGCAAGCTTGCGGTCGCGTGCCAGCGCCATCGCGGCGGCACAATGGGCGCCATCAACACACAACGAGGAGACGATCATGTCTTTGTGGAACAGCATTCTTGGTTGGTTCTGGCCGGACGATGACAGCGCGAATACGGACCCGTCGTCCATCGGACAGGACGATGCGTACTGCACCATCAATCCCGCGACGGGCCTGCCGATGGTCGGCGGCTGCGGTGGCGTGGACGTGGCAGGCAACCCGTTCGGGGTGGACTGGAGCCACCATGCCACTGACTCATTGAACAACGCCGACTGTTCGTACAGTTCGGATGCAGGCTGTTGGGACAGCAGTTCCTGGAACAGCGGAACGTCTGGCTGGAACGATTGACTGTCGATGACGACGGCGCTCAGGCGCACATTGTCGGCTCGCCCGCACGCGGTTCGTCCGCGAAGGCATTTTGTGAGGTTCTAGGGAGATAAACGCATGTACGAAGACCGGACCTTTTCCGTCGTCCAGACCGTATGCATCTGCGACCGCTGCGGGCTGGAGATGCGCCAGGTAGCCCTCGACGGCGAGTGGGAAGAGCGTCTCACGGTCGCGTTTCGTGGCGGCTACCATTCCGAATTCGGCGACGGCAACCTCGTCGAACTCGACCTCTGCCAGCACTGCGTGCGCGATCTTCTGGGGCCGTTCATGCGTATCACCCAAGACGACCCCTTCGAGCCGCGCCACAAGCCGGCCTATGAGGCGCGCCGCGCCTATCAGGACTATCAGCTTCGCGAACAGATGAGGCGTCCGCGCAGCCTGGTCGACCTCTTCAGAGGTCCGGAGCGGGACCGCGAGAATCCGGTCGACTGATGTTGGCCGGCGAGTCCTGGCCCAGTCCGCCAAGCGGGGCGTTCCGTCGGCCACGTCGCGGCATTCCTGCGTGATGGCCGCGTGCTGCGGGTTCGAGCTACAGCAGTTGGAATTTCCAACGCCGGATCAGCCGGGGGGGGAACTGCAAACGGCGGCCGCCGCGAGCTGAATGCCGCCTCTTCTTGGACCCGGGCGACCGATAAAGATGCAGCCGATGATCTCCGTTACAACGTCGTTGCCGGACGTTGGCCAGGGCGTGGCCAGCTGGCAGATTGAAGCGGCTTGAGCCGGAAATGCCTCGAGAACGAGGCTGTGTCGCACTTGTTGAAGAGTCTGGAAATAGGCGCGCCCTGCCAAGGCCGATTCCCGGGAGGGATTAGTTAATGAGTCAGTTGGAAGCCATCGTCAGTTGGACCAAGAAAATCGAGTCGACGCTCGAAAGGCAGCTGGGCGCGAAAGGGCGCGGCCTGCACGAGAAGACGAGTTCGGTTGCGCATCGCCTCGACGCAAGCCTGGTGAAACTTCTCAGGCGAATTGCGACGATTCGCAACAGATCCATGCACGAAGATGGCTATCAGGTCGAGGACCTCGAGCGCTTCATCAAGGATTGCGACACTGCGCACAGGCAGATTCTAGCGATCGGAAACGGCAAGGGCTTCAGCGTGGTGCCGGCCGTCTCCGCAGGGCATATCGGCGCCTTCTCGTCTGTGTCTGCCTTCTCGGATTCCGTGACCGGGGTGAAGGGGTTCTTGCTGCGTGAATTCGCTTTCCTCATCTCGCCGCTGATGCTGTTGACGACCGGCAAGGTGCTTCTCAGCCGCCTGCTTTCGGTGTTGCTCGTCGCCATCTTCGTCGGGGTCACGACAGCAACCCTGTCTGCGTTCGTGCTTCACCCGGCAGGCTGGACTTGGCTTTGGATTGTGCTTGGCGCTGGCGTCTCCGCGCTGCTTGCCTTTCTCCTGTTTGTTTCTGCGTTGTGACTGCCATGAAAGACTTGTTTCTGACTGTTCGTTCCACTGCGCTGCCGCAAGCGCACGTCCTCGTCGGCTTCCTGCTTGCGCTCGGCAACCTCTCACAGGTCTATGGTGGGGGGCGCTCGTTTGCCTCCGCCGAGGGCATCCTCACCGTTCTGGTGTCCGGATTGGCGATTGTGCTCTTTGTTTTCTCGGGGCAACTCTCTCAGACGCAGTCCTATCTGAGCCGGGCTGCCTGGGTCTTCATCTCGGCGGTGCCTGTCTGGATCGCATGGGATCTGTACCCGTTCTACGCTGAAGCCGTGGCTCACGACATTGTCGTGAAACAGGCCGGCGAGGGCGCCATGTTCAGGCCAAACGAAACCCCGGAATGGTATTCGGTTGCGCTTGGTGCCTACTTCGCTCTGTCAGCGGTTCTTGTCGCCAACCTTGCGTTTGCCGTTTATGTGTCGTTCTTCATCTTGTTCAGGGAGGTTTCGGAAGGCATATTGGACATGGGCGGCTTCGATCCAAAAAAGAATGGCGTGGCCGTTTTCGAAATCGTGCGGGACACTTTCGGTAAGAAGCAACCGGAGCCGGCGCCGTCACCGGTGCAGTCCTCTTCCTACAAGGACCTGGTCACGCGCGACACCGAGGCGCTTCCAGCCCGATTCACGTTCGACGATCTTGCCGGCCAGGAGGGACTGAAGACTAAGCTCTGGGACGCGGCCCAGGAGTGGAACAACGGCGGCAAGAAGAACGGCAGGAACGGCATCTTCCTGCACGGCGTGCCAGGCACCGGCAAGACCGCCTTTGCCGAGGCGCTGGCGGGCGAGGTCAGCCTCAGGATCATGAAGGTCAACGTCGGCAGCATTGCGTCGCGCTGGGTCAACCAGACGACCGAGCAACTGCAGGACATCATCGACTCCGCGCTGCGCCAGGCGCCGTGCGTGCTGTTCCTCGACGAGGTTGAAGCGATCTTCCCCGACCGCAGCCGCATCGAGCGCGGCGACTCCGAGGAGTCCAAGGTGGTCGGGGGCTTCCTCACGTCCATCGAGAAGCTGCGCGCCGGCAAGGTACTGCTCGTCGCGGCGACCAACCACAAGGACCGCGTGGACGCCGCCGTGATCCGCGAGGGACGCTTCGATTTCCATGTCGAAGTGACCGTGCCGGATTTCGAGGCGCGCAAGGGTCTGGTGGTCAACACGCTCAAGAAGGGGGGCAAAACCGTTGATCCTGTCGTGCTGGATCGCCTCTCTCGCCGGTGGGCCGGCTTCAACGTACCGCGCATCCAGGAGGCCACCCGCCGGGCTGCCGGCTTTGCCACGACGAACGTCGTTTCCATGAACGATTTCATGAGCGGCCTGCGCGACGTGCAGGGCAACAACTCTGGTGTCTCCGAGAACGCGCCCGGGCTGCCCGATCTGTACTTCGATGACGACCTGAAGACCCGCCTGGAGACTCTGGCGGCGACCTTCGCTAGGTCGTACGAAATCGAAGCAACTGGCGCATCCATCCCGAAAGGTGTGGCCTTCTACGGTCCGCCCGGCACGGGAAAGACGGCTATGGCACAAGCGCTCGCCAAGTCATCCGGCTGGACGTTCATATCGACCAACGGCAAGGAGATCCTGTCCGATCCGAAGAAGCTCGCGGAAATCCGTCGCAAAGCCTCGGATCTGCGCCCGGCCATCGTCTTCATCGACGAGGCGGATGACATCTTGGGCGACCGTCGCATGTCCGGCCTAAAGCTCCACACCAACGAACTGCTAGCGACCATCGACGGCGCCGGCGAGCCATTGCCGGATGTGGTGTGGATCATCGCCACCAACGATGTCGATAGTCTTGATGACGCCGTGATCCGTCGTTTCCCGGTTAAGATCGAGCTGCCTGTGCCCAGTGTCGAGGTACTGACCCGCATGATCCACGACTGGGCTGCCAAGCGAGCCGACATCATTCACGGCGAAGTCGAGGAGTGGTCCTCGAAGGTCGCCCAGGCACTCGATGGCCTGTCCCCGAGCGTGGTGATGGGCACTCTGGATTCTGCTCTAAACAGCGAGGCCGCTGCCAGCGTACTGCGCGGTGAAGCGATGAGTATCACGCTTGAAGAAGTCCTCAAAGCACGGAGGGAGATGCGGGCATGAAGAAGGCCTCGATCTCGGTCGTCCTGCTGGCGATGTCGATGTCTCTTTCGTCCCCCTACGCTGCAGCCAGCATGATCGATTGGCTGTTTGTGAAGCCGGTCGAAAAGGCTATCGACGAGGAGGTGGTGGCAAGGGCCATTGTTCGCGCCGTCATGAATCCAGGCACCGCGAAAAACGGCGGCAAAGCCAAAACGAGGCAAGCCGTGCCCGTTGCAGGGCGTGTGGAGGAAGGCGATTACCGCCGCTTGCCGTTGACCGGCCGGCTTCGTTTCCCTGTGCCGAAGGACACGGACCTGGCTGCCCTGGAAGTCGGCCCGGCCGGCGGTTACCTGGATCGTTTCGGCAGCGAGTGGATTCCGTATCGCACGAGCGGACGCTTGGTTGCGTGGCGAATGAATCTTTCAGACCGTGGCCGTCTCCGTCTTTCCGGCATCGCCGACGGCACGGGGTTCATCCTGGTCGACAGGGAGGGGAAGAAGATCACGGTCTCCGACTCGTAACTGCCTGTGTTCGCCTCACGCGCGTATCACCTTCCGAGGACAAATGCATATTTCGCGGACGGTAGTACGTGATGGCGATCCTTAGGGAAACGCTGATTTTCACACCCCGTTTTCTCGCATTGGGGTACTCATTTACGACTTTAATTGTTGGGAACATCAGTCCCCGGCGGGAACCCGGCCCAGGTTTGGCACTCTATGGCTCCGAGTGCTAATATTTGAGTGAAGGGAGTGATGAATGATGAATGCAGCCATGACTTTACCCATCCCCGCCGCGTATAGCCTGGACAGCTACATCCAGACCGTGAACCGCTATCCCCTCCTCAGCCAGGAAGACGAGCAGCGTCTGGCGCGCGACTGGCGCGACAAGCAGGATCTCGAGGCCGCCCGCATGCTGGTGTTGTCGCACCTGCGCGTGGTCGTCAGTGTGGCGCGTCATTACCTCGGCTACGGCCTGCCGCATGCCGACCTCATCCAGGAGGGCAACGTGGGCCTGATGAAGGCCGTCAAGCGTTTCGATCCGGATCGCGGCGTGCGCCTGGTGTCGTTCGCCCTGCACTGGATACGCGCGGAGATTCACGAATACGTGCTGCGCAACTGGCGGCTCGTCAAGGTCGCCACGACCAAGTCGCAGCGCAAGCTCTTCTTCAACCTGCGCAGCCTCAAGCAGTCACTCGCCGCGCTGACGCTGAAGGAAGCCGACGCGGTCGCGAAGGAACTCAATGTTTCGCGGGCGGACGTGCTGGAGATGGAAACGCGGTTGTCCGGCCACGACCTGTCTATCGACCCGACGATCGACGACGGCGAGGAAGGTTACAGCCCCATCGCCTACCTGGCCAGCCCGGACGAGAACCCGGCACAGAAGCTGGAGCGCGAGCAGACCGAGCGCCTGCGCCACACCGGCCTTGCCGCCGCGCTGGACAATCTCGACGCGCGCAGTCGCCGCATCATCGAGGCGCGCTGGCTGAACGAGGGCGAGTCGGCCACCCTGCACGACCTGGCGGCCGAATACGGCGTGTCGGCCGAGCGCATCCGCCAGATCGAGGCACGCGCCATGCAGAAGATGCGCGCCGCGATTCCGGCCTGATGCCGGTGGCGCATAGCAAAAAGCCCCGCAGTTGCGGGGCTTTTTTCATGGCCGACGGTACGTCAGAAGAACGAGGCGATCAACACGGAAAGGATGCTGATCCACGCCCAGATGATCAGGCCGGTCACCACCACCATCGGGAAGTTCTGGAACGTCAGAAACTGCTTCATGCTGTTGTACTCCGTATGTTTAAGTAAATTTTAATTTAATCGTCCCGATCGCTCAAGCGCCGCGTCGGCAGGCGCGGGTCGTCGTCGTCCATGAGGATGCGTGCGGCCGGCCCTTCGAGGTCGTCGAACTGGCCGCTCTTGATCGACCAGAACACGCCCACCACGATCAGCAGCACGAACACGCCCGACAGCACCAGCAGAAAGCCCATGATGCCGCTCATGGCACCGTGACCTCACGGCTGCTGTGATACTGCAACGCGCCTTCCCGGCTCAGGCGCAGGTCGACGAGCCAGCGCCCGCTCGCGGGCAGCCGCAGTTCGCCCTGGTAGACGCCCGGGGCGGTCATGCGCAGAGGTTCGCTGCGAACCGTCTCGGGCGCGCCGGGGCGTGACACCTGCAACTCGGCGACCACGCCGGCGACCGGCAAACCCGTGCGGTTCCGCACGCGAACCACGACAGGTCTGACCGGCGCGTCGGCCTCGAACCCTTCGGTTTCCACCTGCCAGCCGAGCCGGCTCTCCCGGTGCGTTTCGGACAGTTCAGACGAGACGGCACGGGCAGCGCCTTCGCCATGCGGCACCACCCCGGAAAAGCCGCTGTGAACCTGACGGCCATTGCCGCCCAGCCACCAGTTGCCCAGCGAAACGGGCAGCCCGGAAGTCGCCACGTAGAGAAATCCGGCGTTGAGAAACACCAGTCCGACGAAAAATGCGATCAGGAGTTTTGGCACCCAGTGCAGGCGCGTTCCGCGCCGCTGGAACTGGGAAATGGCGTAAAGCACCAGCGCGGCGGCGAGAAAGACGGAAATGTGGATGGCGGCAACGTCGAGTCCTGGCCAGCGCCCGACAATCAGCGCGAAATAGGCCACCAGCGGGATCAGCCCCGCGAGCGCGGCGCGCAGCATCGGCGGCAGGCCGCGCAGGAGTCCGCCCGCGGCGTACAGGACGAGCACCGCCGCCAGACCGCCGAACAGACTTGCAAATGTATTCACGAGGTTTGTCCCGGGCTATCGAATCGCACGTCCTCGCTGCGCGCATCGGCGGGCCGCGTGAGGGGCGTGATCGTCAGAGTGAAATGCCGGATGCGCGCCGCCTCGGCAGGCGTCAGACGCACGCTGGCCTGTACTAGACCGCTGTGCCCGGGCTTGATTCCGATTTCGGCAAAATTTCCCAAATCGAGCGCATGCGCGGGCACGCCTGAAGCCGTGATCCGGTAGCGTTCCTCGACACCGGACTTGTTGGTGATGCGGATCTGGTAGCGATTGCGGATGTCGCCATTGGACAGCACGACGTAGAGCGGCTGCCGGATCTGGTTGACGGCGCGGTCGAAGCTGCTGCGGGTGGCAATGCTGTAGCCCAGATAGCCCGTCATCAGCAGCAAGGCTACGCCGTAGCCGACGATTTTGAGGCGCTTCCAGTGCAGCCTGGGTGGCGCCGGCTGGGGCGAGGCGAGGTTCTTTTCGGAGTCGTAGCGGATCAGGCCGCGCGGGAAGCCGAAGGAATCCATGATGGTGTTGCAGGCGTCGATGCACAGGCCGCAGGAGATGCACTTGTACTGCAGGCCGTCGCGGATATCGATGCCCACCGGGCACACCTGTACGCACAATCCGCAATCGACACAATCTCCGTAGCCCTGCGCGCGACGTTCGCCGAGCGCACGTTCGGCCGTCGACAGCTTGACGTGGCGGCGTTCGCCCGCCGGGCCGGTACCGGCTTCTGCGCGTCGACGCTCGACCGGGATGCCGCGGCCCGCGCGCACTACCGCGCGCCCCGCCGTGCCTTCGCCGCGGCGCGCATCGTAATGCACCGCGAGCGTCTCCGGTTCGTACATCACGCTCTGGAAGCGGCCGTAGGGGCAGACGTAGGTGCATACCTGCTCGCGCATGAGGCCCGCGGCGACGTAGGTCGACAGGGTGAGCACGGCCGCCGTGATATAGGCCGCCGGCGCGGCCTGGCCGGTGAAGAAATCCATAACCAGCTGTGGCGCGTAGGCAAAGTAGGCGACGAAGGTCAACGCCGTCCAGAACGAGGCGAGCAGCCACAAGGCGTGGGTGGCGCCCAGCTTGAGCAATTTCTCGCGGTCCCAGGGCTGGCGGTAGAGTCGCACGCGCGCCGGCCGTTCACCCTGGATGACGCGCTCGATCCAGATGAAGAAATCCGTCCACAGCGTCTGGAAGCAGAAATAGCCGCAGAACGCGCGGCCCACGAGGCCGGTGACGAAAAACAGAAGTATGGCGGCGATAAACAGCAAAAGCGCCAGCCAAATCACGTCCTGCGGATACACCGTCAGGCCGAAAATCAGGAAGCGCCGCCCGGGCAGGTCGAACAGCACGGCCTGCGCTGGCGCATCGGGACGCGCCCACGGCAACCAGGGCAACAGGAAGTAGATCGCGTAGGCCACCACCAGCACCGAGGTCTTGAAGCGGCGGAACGTGCCCTTCACCGAACGGGTGAATATCGGTATGCGCTTCTGGTAAAGCGCGAGCTGGTCTTCCAAACCTGATTGCATGGTGTACTCGGTGAAGAACGCAGGATGCAAAAGCCCCCGCGAGCGGGGGCTTGGCGATTCAGTTCAGCCGCGGCTCACTGGCCGCCGCCCAGTTCATGGACGTAGACCGTCAGAACCTTGATCTGTTCGGGCGATAGCCGCCCCGCCCAGGCCGGCATGACCCCCCGGTTGAGGCCGTTGGTAATGACGCCGCGTATGGCCGCCACCTTGCCGGCGGCCGAATCGGCATCGGGCACGTCGGCCCACAGCCAGACCTTGTCGGTGAGGTTCGGTGCGCCGATGTCCTTGCGGCCCTTGGCGTCGACGCCATGGCAGTAGTAGCACGCCGCCGTCTCGCTGTGGAACAGCGCATTGCCGGCGCTGGCCTTGGCGGCATCGTGTCCGATGCCCGACAGGCTGGCGACGTAGTTGGCAAGCTGGTCGATCTGCTCGGCGGACAGCACCTCGCCGAAGGTCGGCATGTAGCCGCGACGGCCATTCATGAGGGTTTCGTGGATTTTGTCGTAGGTGCCGCCGTACAGCCAGTCGTCATCGGTGAGGTTGGGGAAAAAGCCGATCTTCCCCTGGCCGCCGGCCTGGTGGCAGGGCGCACAGTTGTCCGAGAACAGCGCCTTGCCGGCAGACAGGATGAAGCCGTTCATCTCCGGGTCCTTGGCGATCTGCGCGTAGGACATCGACGCGATCTTGTCGAAGTAGGGCTTCTGCTCGGCGCTGGCCTCATTGAGCTTTTCCATCAGGAGCGCGCGTGTATTCCAGCTGTGCGTCTTGGTTTCGCCGGCGTCGTTGACGTAGGTGATATCGGACACGCCGCCCAGCCAGCCTTTGCCGAACGGCCAGGACGGATAGATGGTCCAGTAAACGATGGCGAACACCACCGTGACGTAGAAGGTGTAAACCCACCAGGTCGGCAGCGGATTGTTGTACTCCTGCAGGTCACCGTCCCAGGCGTGACCGGTGGTCTGTACGGTGTGGGATTGTAGTTTTTGCTCGCTCATTGCTTGTCTTTCGTGTCGGCTTTGTCGCCCGGCTGATCGTCGAGAAACGGTATGTCGCGGTAGGACTCGAGTTTCTCGCTCCGCTTCTTGCTACCGTAGGCGTAGATCACGATGCCGATAAAGGTGACGAAAAAAATGATCAGCGCGAGGGGCTTGGTGTTTTCCGGTTTCGAAAACCACATCAACCATTCCATTCTGCCGCCCCCGCACGTCGCTTAACGGTTGTCGACGAACGCGTCGTCCTTGTACTTGCTGAAATCGACCATGGTGCCGAGAACCTGCAGGTACGCAACGAGCGCATCCATTTCGGAGATGCCGGAGCGATCGCCGTCGTAGTTGCCGAAATTGGCCTGCTCGACCAGGTTCTTCTGCGCGTCGGGAATGTGCAGCTGCTTGGCCACGGTTTCGCCGAACTTGGCGACGTTGGCCTTGTATTCCGCGTCCGTCAAAGAGTAAGGCACACCCACCTTGCGCAGCGCCTTCATGCGATCCGCCACGTCGGAGATATCAAGCGGGGTGGACAAGAGCCAGGGATAGTTCGGCATCACCGACTCGGGCACCATCGAGCGCGGCGCGATCAAGTGCTGCACGTGCCATTCATTCGAGTATTTGCCGCCGACGCGGGCGAGGTCGGGGCCGGTGCGCTTGGAGCCCCACTGGAAGGGGTGGTCGTACTGCGATTCGGCCGCCAGCGAATAATGGCCGTAGCGCAGCTTTTCGTCGCGGAACGGACGGATCATCTGCGAGTGGCACAGGTAGCAGCCTTCGCGCTGGTAGATGTCGCGGCCGCGCTGTTCCAGCGGCGTGTAGGGACGCACGCCGTCGACTTTTTCAATGGTCTTGTCGATGAAGAACAGCGGCGCGATTTCCACCAGGCCGCCGACGCTGATCGCCAGCATGGTCAACACGGCCAGGAGGCCGATGTTGGTTTCGATCCATTCGTGTTTGAAATTGAGGTTCATTTAAGGCGGTCTCCGGCTCAGGCGTGGGCCAGCTTGGCGGCCAGTTTGGCTTCCAGCGCGGCGGCTTCCTGTTTGCCCTGACGGATGGTCATGAACATGTTGTAGGTCATCAGCACGGCCCCGGTCAGGAAGAACATCCCGCCGATGGCGCGCATTGCGTAGAAGGGATGCATCGCTGCCACCGATTCGACGAACGAATACTGCAGGTTGCCGAACTCGTCGAATGCGCGCCACATCAGGCCCTGGGTAATGCCGGAGATCCACATCGCGACGATGTACAGCACGATGCCGAGGGTGGCGAGCCAGAAGTGCACTTCAACCAGTTTGTTCGAATAGATCTTGGTATCCCACAGCTTGGGGATCATGTGGTAGAGCGAGCCGAAGGAAATCATCGCCACCCAGCCCAGCGCACCGGAGTGCACGTGACCGACCGTCCAGTCGGTGTAGTGCGAGAGCGCGTTCACTTCCTTCAGCGACATCATCGGGCCTTCGAAGGTCGACATGCCGTAGAACGACAGCGCGACAATCATGAAGCGCATCACCGGGTCGGTGCGCAGCTTGTCCCATGCGCCGGAGAGCGTCATGATGCCGTTGATCATGCCGCCCCACGAGGGCATCAAGAGCAGGATCGAGAACGCGGCGGCGAGCGACGAGGTCCAGTCGGGCAGCGCGGTCCAGTGCAGGTGGTGGGCGCCGACCCACATGTACATGAAGCCCAGCGCCCAGAAGTGGACGATCGACAGACGGTAGGAATAGATCGGGCGACCGGCCTGCTTGGGCACGAAGTAGTACATCATGCCGAGGAAGGCGGCGGTGA
This sequence comes from Thiobacillus sp., assembly GCA_020217265.1. Taxonomy (GTDB): domain Bacteria; phylum Pseudomonadota; class Gammaproteobacteria; order Burkholderiales; family Thiobacillaceae; genus Thiobacillus. The sequence goes on from JAIWOS010000010.1 coordinate 12,398, forward strand.
GGAAGAAGCCGACCGCGTTATGGCCGTACCACCACTGCGTCATCGCATCCTGCGTGCCGGCGAACAGGCTGTACGACTTCATCGAGAACAGGTCGATCGGCATCGCCAGGTTGTTGAAGGTGTGCAGCAGTGCCGTAGCCAGGATGAATGCCAGATAGAACCAGTTGGCCACGTAGATATGCGGCTGCTTGCGGCGCATGATGGTGCCGACGAACAGGATCAGGTAGGTCACCCAGACCACCTCGATCAGGAGATCGATCGGCCATTCCATTTCGGCGTATTCGCGCGACTGGGTGTAGCCCAGCACGTAGCTGATGTCGGCCAGCAGCACGGCAGCCATCCAGCCCCAGAAGGTGAAACTGGCCATGCCGTCGGAAATCAGGCGGGTCTGGCAGGTGCGCTGGACGACGTAATAGGAAGTTGCAAAGAGCGCGGAGCCCCCGAAGCCGAAAATCACCGAGGTGGTGTGAACCGGGCGGAAGCGCCCGAACGAGAAGTAGGGGCTGTCAAAGTTGAGGAAGGGCCAAGCCAGTTCGGAAGCGATATACACCCCGACGAACATGCCGATGACCGCCCAGACGAGCGACATGACGGCGAATTTCTTGACGATATCGAAGTTGTACTGCTCTACGCCGGAATATGTGGTTACCGCCATCGACCGCTCCTGAATGTCTCGAAACAGCACGGCCGCCGCAAAACGCCGGCAGCCGCCCTCGAACAGCATATGCTTATATTAAGAACTGCGGGATTATATTCCAGCCGGTCATGCAGCCGCAATATGCGGCCCTGATTCAGGACGCCCCGAGCAACTTCTTCAAGTCCTGGGCAATGGCATCCGGCGGACTGCCATAGGGAACCAGCAAGCGCAAACGCCCTTCCGGATCATAAACATACGTGCCGGCACTGTGGTCGATGAGATAGTCGTCCGGCCCCTTCTGGGCAGTTTTCTGGTAGACCACCTTGTATTCTTTTGCCAACACTTTGAGCGAGGCTTCGTCGGTGTACATTCCCAGAAAGCCCGGATTGAATGCCGGCACGAACTGGCGCAGCAAGTCCGGCGTGTCGCGCGCGGGGTCGACCGTCACGAAGATGACCTGCACCCGGGATGCCTTTGGCCCCAGGAGTTTCAGCGCCGCCGCGAAATCGGCCAGCGTGGTCGGACACACGTCGGGGCAGTGCGTGTAACCGAAGAACACCGCGACCGCCTTGCCCCGGAAGTCGGCCAGCGTGCGCACCCGGCCGTTATGGTCGGTCAGCCGGAAGTCGCGCGCGAACGGCGCGCCCGTGATATCGGTCGCCAGGAACTTCTGTTCGGGCGGCGCCGGCTGGCAGCCCGCGAGCACGCCGCCCGCAGCGATCGCGAGCGCAAACAGGATCGCCTTCACGCCTTGATCTGCTCGAACAGCCGTCCCGGAACGTCGGCCAGCCGGTACTTGCCAGATTCGACCGCCTTGGCGAGCTTTTCCAGCGTGGTTTCCTGCAGCAGGTCGATGATTTTCTTCTTCACCGGGATCCAGCGGAAATGCAGCGGACAGGCGGTTTCATCGCTGCATTTCTTCAAACCCAGCAGGCAGCTCTGGGTGAACGCCGGCCCTTCGGTCAGCAACAGGATCTGCATCAGCGTGATCTTGTCGCCCGATTCGCGCAGACAGAAACCGCCGAGACGCCCGCGGAAGGAAAACAGCAGATTGCCCTTGGCCAGGCTTTGCAGGATTTTCGCCAGGTACGGCGCGGGCACCCCCAGCTGGGCGGCAATATCCTTGTTCAGCACTGGGGTTGCACTCGGCTGAGTGGCCATGTAGATCAGCGCCTGCACGGCGTACTGGCTGGTTCGGGAGAGAATCATCTCGCGCCCCTGTTGTTCAGACTGATTTCAATATAAAACAATACCGTCTGAATATCCAGATAGCCCGTCAAATCACCATAGAAATCAAATCGGTATTCGCCAGTAGTGGTCCACGAGCATGACCGCGAACAACACGCTGAGATACCAGATCGAGTACCGGAAGGTTTCCCTGGCGAGCGCGTCGGAATACGTTCGCCAGAGTCGCCAGCCATACTGGATGAAGCGCGCGCCCAGCACAGCCGCCCCCGCCAGATAGACCCACCCCGCCATGCCGCTGGCGACCGGCAGCATCGACACCGCGAACAGCAAGACAGTATAAAGCAGGACCTGCAGCCGCGTGTACGCCTCGCCGTGCGTGACCGGCAGCATCGGCAGGCCGGCACGCGCATACTCGTCGCGGCGGTAGAGCGCGAGCGCCCAGAAATGCGGCGGCGTCCAGGCAAAGATGATAAGGAACAGCAGGAGGGCGTCGTGATGCACCTCGCCGGTGGCGGCGGCCCAGCCCAGCACCGGCGGCATCGCGCCGGAGGCGCCGCCGATGACGATGTTCTGCGGCGTCATCGGTTTGAGGATGGCGGTGTAGATCACGGCGTAGCCCACGAAGGTGGCCAGCGTAAGCCACATGGTGAGCGGATTGACGAAGACGTTCAGCAGCACCAGGCCCAGCCCGCCCACCACGCCGGAAAACGCCAGGGTTTGCGCGCTGGTCAGATCGCCGCGCGGCAAGGGGCGCGCGCGCGTGCGCGCCATCACCGCGTCGATTTTCTGCTCGATCAGGCAATTGAACGCGGCCGCGGCGCCAGCCACCAGCGCAATCCCCAGCGTACCGGCCCACAGGGCGTTCCACGCCGGCCAGCCGGGCACCGCGAGAAACATGCCGATCACGGCGGTAAACACGATGAGGCTGACGACGCGCAGCTTGCACAGCGCAAGGAACTGCTGGCACCGGCAGGCCGCCCCCTGGACCATCAAGGATTCCATGCTCATCTCCTGCGTACCCTGAAATTCAGAAACACCAGCGTCGACAGCAGCAGGGCCGCGCCCGTGTTGTGGGCCACCGCCACCGCGAGCGGCAGGCTGAACACGACGTTGCTGATGCCGAGCGCGACCTGCAGCGCGAGCACGCCGGCGAGCGCGAATCCCATGCCGGCGTAGCCGGGCGTGCGCAGCAGGCGCCAGGCCAGCGCCAGCAGGTACAGCGTCACGACCAGCGCCATCACGCGGTGGGTCCAGTGAATCGCGACCAGCGCATCGAAGGGCAGCAGCTCGCCGGTGGCTGTCTCGCCCAGTTCGCGATGCAAGGTAAAGCCGTGCCCGAAGTCCATCCCGGCCGGCATCCATGCCCCCTGACAACGCGGAAAATCGGTGCAGGCCAGGGCGGCATAGTTGGTGCTCACCCAACCTCCCAGGGCGATTTGCGCCCCCACCAGCAGCAATCCGACGGCGGCCGCCCGGCGCAGATGATCCGCAGGGGCGTGGTAGGCCGGCCCGGCCGGGTCGCGCTCGCGCAGCGCCAGCCAGAAAAGCAGCGACAGCGTCGCCATGCCGCCCAGGAGATGCGCGCTCACCACCAGCGGCTTCAGCAGCCATGTCACGGTCCACATGCCGAGCAGGGCCTGGAACACGATCAGGCCGAGCAGCCCCAGGGGCAGCGCGGGGCCGCCCCGGGTGCGACCGCGCAGTCGCCACGCCATCACCGCGATGGCCAGCACCAGCACGCCCAGCATTCCGGCAAAGTAGCGATGGATCATTTCCTTCCAGGCCTTCGCGTGCGAGACGGGCCCATCCGGCTGAGCCGCCAGGGCGGCGTCGATCGCGCCGGCGGCGTGATGCGGCGTCAGATGGCCGTAGCAGCCGGGCCAGTCGGGGCAGCCCAGGCCGGCGTCCGACAGGCGCACGTAAGCGCCCAGGCTGACCACGCCCAGGGCCATGACCGTCGCCAGCAGGATGAGTTTGCGGTAGAGAGCCATGTCGTCAGCCGATCTGCGATGCCTTGAGCAGGAGTCTGAGGTCCTTCAGCACGCGCTTGGGGTCAGGCGCAGCCGGAAAACGCATCATCAGGTTGCCGAGGGGATCGACCACGTAGAGACGCTCGCCGCCGTCCGCGCCCAGAAACTGCGCGGCAAAATCCGGCGCTGCCGGCCGCCATACGACGAGCCCCGGGTGCTCCGCCAGCAGCGCGGCCGCAGGCGTGCCCGTGTCGGTCAGCACCCAGACGCGCTCGACGCGCGACTGATCCTTGCCCAGCGCGGTACGTATCTGGCGGGACAGGTAAAGCTGCTGCGCGCAGGCTGCACCGCACGCCGCACCGCCCACGCGCACCAGCAACCACTGACCACGCAAGGCGGCGAAATCCAGCGCCTGGCCGTCGAGCCGCGTGCCCACGGTTTTCTGCAGCGGGGTCACGCGCAGCAGTTCGCCGTAATTGCCGTGGGCCGACGGCCGCCAGCCGAGATAGGCGATGGCGGCGGCCACGACCGGCAAGGCAAACACGCCCAGGAGCAAGAGGAATTTACCGCGCGGAGTCAGTTGCATGTTCCAAACAGTTCGGGCCGGGATCAGGCGCCGTCGTCACGGCAGCGCTTGAGGTTCAAGACCAGCCACAGCACGACGAGCGTCGTCGCCAGACTGTACCACTGGAACGCGTAGCTGAGATGCATGTCGACGCCGGTGTCGGGACGCGGCCAGTCGCGCACCAGGCCGTCGGCCAGCGACGTGGTCTGAAACAGCACGAC
>JAIWOS010000123.1 GCA_020217265.1 Thiobacillus sp.
CTGCGCGCCCTCGAGATCGTGCACGATGCCGCCGCCTGACCCCCAGCGCGCCGCGGCGGCGCTGGCCTACCACGCGGGCGACGCTGCGCCGCGCGTCGTCGCCAAGGGGCGCGGTCTGGTCGCCGACGCGATCATCGAAAAGGCGCATGCCTCCGGCGTCTACGTCCACGAATCGCGCGAACTGCTCGCGCTCCTGATGCAGATTGACCTCGACAGCCATATTCCACCCCAGCTTTACGTTGCCGTGGCCGAACTCTTGGCCTGGCTGACCCGTCTTGAGAATTCCGGCGTATCGCCGTTAGAAACGAAACAGACTCCCCCAGCCTGAAATCATGTTGCCCGCCATGCAGACCGACAACCCCTCCACCCCGGCCGACCGTGAAACCCTGATGTCGCGGTTTGCCGTGCACTCGCGCTCAGAAATCCTGTTTCTGCTGCGAGCGATCAAGGAGCGCAAGCTGCTGGTCAACCTCGACCTGCCGGGCAGCCGGCAGATCGTGGTCACCTCGGTGATCGGCTTCGACCTCCCGAAAAACCAGCTCATTCTCGACGTTGCGCGCGGCGATGCGCTCAATCGCGAGCTCATGTCGGGCAAGGGCGCGGAATTCATCACCCAGCTCGAAGGCGTGTCGATCTCGTTCCAGACCGGGCCGGTGAGCCTCATCGACTTCGAAAACCTGCCGGCCCTGTGCATCGCCATCCCGGCGTCGCTCATCCGCCTGCAACGGCGCGAGCATTTCCGTGTGACGCTGCCGATCGCACGACCGGTGAAATGCATCATCCCCGCGCAGGGAGAGGGCGACCCCGAACCGATACATGCCCATATCGTGGACATAGGCTGCGGCGGCGTGGCAATTGCCGACAGCAGCGGTCAGTTGGGTACTGAAGCCGGACGTGTCCTCGAGAAATGCCGTCTGTTGCTGCCAGAGCTTGAGCCGGTGACGGTAGATCTGGAAATCCGCAACACTGCCCAGGTCAGACGCCCAAACGGCACTTTCCAGACCCGCCTTGGCTGCAGGTTCCTCAGTCTGCCCAACGACGCCGCCGCCATGTTGCAGCGTTTCATCATGAAAATCGAACGCGACCGCCGTAATAGTCTGTAAGCCAAACTGGAGACCCAGACATGATGCAAACCATGCAGCAGGAAATCGACGAACGCACCAATCTCACCAGCTCGAACAAGCTCGAATTGCTGCTGTTCCGGCTGGGCAAAGACCCCCTGCTCAACCGCACGGAACTCTTCGGTATTAATGTATTCAAGGTGCGCGAGATCATTCCCATGCCCGTCATTACCGCCGTCGCCGGTTCGCCCCAGCACATGATGGGCGTGGTCGACCTGCGCGGACAGATACTGCCGGTGATCGACCTGGCTGGCGTGTGTGGCTGCAAACCCGCCACCGGACTCAATATCCTGCTGATCACCGAATACGCCCGCAGCACGCAGGCCTTCGCAGTCGAATCGGTGGAAGACATCGTGCGGCTGGAATGGCGCCAGGTGCTTTCCGCTGAGGGCAACGCCGCCAGCGGCATGGTCACCAGCATTGCCCGCCTTGACGGCGAGAACAGCGAACGCCTGGCCCAGGTGCTCGACGTCGAGACCATCCTGCGCCAGGTCATGCCCTCGAACACGCTGGAAGTCGATCCCGAGCGCATTGGCCCAAAAGTGCAGATCAAGCCCGGCAGCATCATCCTTGCTGCCGACGATTCGCTCATCGCCCGAACCATGATCGAGGAAGGACTTTCCACCATGGGCCTGCCCTACCAGATGTGCAAGACCGGTCAGGAAGCCTGGGAGCAATTGCAGGCCATCGCGGTCAAGGCCCAGACCGAGGGCAAGACCGCCGCCGACAAGGTCGCACTGGTACTGACAGATCTGGAAATGCCGGAGATGGACGGCTTCACGCTCACCCGCAACGTCAAACAGGACCCGCGCTTCTCCAGCATTCCGGTGGTGATTCATTCCTCGCTGACCGGTTCGGCCAACGAAGCACACGTGAAAAAAGTCGGCGCCGACGCCTACGTGGCAAAGTTTGTCGCAGAGGACCTGGCCAGCGCATTGCGACAAGCGCTGTGCACCGTGCATTGATCGCGCGGCCACGGCACAGGCAACATCACCCGAAACATACAATCAGCGGAGCTTCAGCATGTCTCACGGTCATTCCCCGACGGCCGACGCGAATCGCGTCCCGCGCAAGGCATCCTCTAGCGGCGGTTTTTTCTCTTACCACGGAATCTGGGCACCCGGCGTCCGGCTTTTTCGCAAGCTCGATTTCAAGCTGAAGGCCGGCATGATCAGCCTGGCCTTCCTGCTGCCCAGCCTCTCCAGCTTTTTTGCTCTCGACGCCACATTGCACTACACGCTCGCATGCGTCGGCTTCAGCCTGGCGTTTTATCTCTTCGTCTCCTTCTACAAGGTGATGATGGGCGGCCTGAACGAAGTGAAACTTCACCTCGACGCCATGACCCAGTCCAACCTCACGACCCAGCCCAAACCCTGGGGCCAGGATGAAATCGCATCCTTGATGAAGAACATCTCGGCCATGCAGGTTGCAATCACCCAAGTGGTTGCGCACGTGCGTCATGAAAGCGAAACGATTGTTCATGCTTCGCGTGAAATCGCCGCTGACACCCTGGACCTATCATCGCGCACCGAACAAACCGTTGGCAACCTGCAGGAAACCACCCGGACCATGCAGCAGATCGCAGCCAGCGTGAAAGGCACCGCCGAATCCACCGATCGCGCGGCCAGCATCGCCACTGAAAATGCTGCCGTCGCCGCTGAGGGCGGCCGCATCATCGCCGAGGTTGAGGCGACCATGCAGCGTATAGACGAGGCATCGCACAAGATCAGCGCCATCATCGGCGTGATCGACGGTATCGCCTTCCAGACCAACATCCTCGCGCTGAATGCAGCGGTGGAAGCCGCGCGCGCCGGAGAGCAGGGCCGCGGCTTCGCCGTGGTAGCCTCCGAAGTGCGTGCCCTGGCACAGCGTAGCGCCACTGCTGCGAGAGAGATCAAGGACCTGATTGATCTGAACGTCGCACAGGTGGCGAACGGCACCCACATCGTCCGCAGCGCCGGCGATGCGATCAGCGCCATGGTAGACAAGGCGCGTTCCATCAGCGACATCATGGGCGAGGTGGCTCACGCCACCCAACAGCAGAGCAAGGATATCGACAAGGCCAGCGCTGCCGTGGCCGATCTCGATCACCTGACGCACCTCAACACTGCAGTGGTGTCCGCCTCCACTGCAGCCGCGGAATCCCTGAAAAAAGCGGCCTTCGCGCTGTCCGACAAGGTCGTCACCTTCCGTCTGCCCAGCCACGCAGTGGTTACGGAGGCGTCCTCGGAGGAATCCCGGGCCGTCGCAGTCGAGGACTTCGATTTCGATGCAGCCATCGAGGCGCATCGCGCCTGGAAAATGAAGCTGCGACGAGCCATATCCAGCCAGGAAAAGCTGGATATCGCCACCATCGCACGCGACGATTGCTGCGCACTGGGACGATGGATACACGGCCCGGGCGGGCATCGTCACGGTCGCAATCCGAACTTCGGTGCACTCAGGGACAAGCACCGCGAGTTTCATCACTCGGTAGGCGAAATCGCCCGCAAGATCAACCGCGGCCGCCATGAGGACGCCGAGAATCTGCTAGGCAGCGGATCGGCTTTCACCGCACTTTCCACCGACATCGTCAGCGTACTGAACCGCTTCAAGAGCGAAATCGGCGGCCGGCGGGGCTCGGCCAACCCGATGAACAAAACAGCCCAGCGTCTGCGCGCTGTGGGCTGATGCGCCAACCGAAAACAAACGGGGCATGCCAGCGCATGCCCCGCCATTTTCGATTGGCCGGTGAGTAGCTCAAGCAGTCAGTAGCGCCGCCTCAGATTCCCATGTTCATGATTTCCTGATACGCCTGTACCAGCTTGTTGCGCACCTGGATGGTCTGCTGCAGGGCAATGCCGGATTTCTGCAGCGAGATCATGGCGTCCGACAGGCTGACCGAGCTGTCGCCCATCGCGAAGCGCTGCGCGAGTTGCTGCGAGTCCTGCTGCATGCGGTTGACCTGATCCAGCGAGGATTTCAGGGCCGTCGAAAAATCCACCGCGCCGGCTGCCCGGGCGGTTCCGCCCGGCTTGACGGCGCCGGGCGGCGCCGCCTGAGCGGCCGCCGAGCGCAGCTGGGCGACCATCGCCTCGATGCGGCTGGTGTCGATTGCGCCTATGCTCATCTGATTCCCCTTTCGGGCGGTTTTCCACCCTCGCACCTTAGCCCGCCCGGACGCAAGCCATAGCCGCGAACAGGGCGGGAAACCGGCGCTTATTCCCGCGATTGAAAACGCCCCCGCTGCCGATAATCCCATCACGAGTCCGCGCACCCGCTGCGCGGCACAACACGGCAACAGGGACAAAAGCTATGGCAGCAACAGGCGAAATCGTGGTTCCCGGCGGGGTGATGGCGTTCACCCGCACGCCCGGCGGGCGCAAGCTCGTGACGATGCTCGGCGTGGCGGCGGTGGTCGCGGCGATGGCGGGCGTGTGGATGTGGGGGCAGCAGCCGGAATACAAGGTGCTGTTCTCCAACTTCAGCGACCGCGACGGCGGCGCCATCGTCGCCGAGCTGGAAAAGATGAACATCCCCTACAAGTACGCCGAAGGCGGCGGCGCGGTGCTGGTGCCCGCCGACCGCGTGCACGACGCCCGCCTCAAGCTGGCGTCGCAGGGCTTGCCCAAGGGCGGCAACGTCGGCTTCGAGCTGATGGAAAACCAGAAGCTCGGTTCCTCGCAGTTCATCGAACAGATCAACTTCCAGCGCGCCATGGAAGGCGAGCTGGCCCGTTCCATCGAATCGGTGTCGTCAGTGCAGGCCGCGCGCGTGCACCTGGCCATGCCCAAGGATTCGGTCTTCGTCACCGAACAGAAGCAGCCGACCGCCTCGGTGTTGCTGAACCTCCATCCCGGACGCACCCTCGACGCGCAGCAGGTCAGCGCCATCGTGCACCTGGTCGCCAGCAGCGTTCCCGAGTTGTCGCCCAAGAACGTCACGCTCGTCGATCAGAACGGCAACCTGCTCTCCGACACCAGCAAGCCGCCGCCCAACGGCCTCGATCCCACACAGATGAAGTACGTGCAGGACCTGCAGCAGAGCGTGGCCAGGCGCATCGAGTCGATCATCACCCCCATCGTCGGCGCCGGGAACGTGCGCGCCGAGGCCACCGCCGACGTCGACTTCTCGCGCAGCGAACAGGCGGTCGAATCCTACAAGCCGAACCAGTCGCCCGACGCGATGGCGATCCGCAGCCAGCAGACCAGCGAATCGTCCAACGGCGACGGCGCGGCGGCCGGTGTGCCGGGCGCGCTGACCAACCAGCCACCCGCCCCCGCCACCGCCCCGATCAACGCGCCCGGCAAGCCG
>JAIWOS010000124.1 GCA_020217265.1 Thiobacillus sp.
GGGGCGCGCCGCGTGTGTGCCAGCGCGTTGTCGCGCGCGGTCTGCGCGCGCACCTCGGGTGTCACGCAGACAGGGTCTTCCGGGCGCGCCTCGCGCCAGACGAAACCGGGCTTGCAGGTATCGGGGCCGTAGGCGCCGCCCTGCGGTTCGCGGCGCGCGGCGGCCTGCCGGTTGTCGGCGGCGGCCTGTTCGCGCACCTCGGGCGTCACGCAGACGTGGTCGCCCGGGTAGGCCTCGCGCCAGACGTAGCCTTCGATGCAGGCGTCGCGCGGGGCGGCGAAGGCGAGCGTGGCAAGCCCCACACCGATCAGGCCGGCCAGCAGGATGGCCGCGACGACAGCAAACACGTTTCGCCCGCAGCGTTCGCAGCTGCCATCGCAGACGCGCTGGGCTTGGGTTTTCATCGCCGTTTCCTGTTCATGCGAGCGTGATGTCCATGTAGAGCGGGGCGTGATCCGACGCCTTGGGCTCGTTCTCGCCGACGCCTTCCAGCCGGTCCTCCGTGACGCGCTGCGCGCGCCAGGGCAGGCCGAGGCGCATCACGGCGGGCATGCCCGGGTTGGCCTGCGCCAGCCCCTTCGACAGCAGCAGATAGTCGAGCTGGCTGTAACTGTTGCCGCCGGCGTAGTAATGCGTCCAGCGTTCGGTTTCGGGCAGGCGTTCGAGCACGTTGGAAAGGCCCTTGTGACCGAGCAGGGCGCCAAGCGCGGTCTTGCCTTCAGGGTAGTCGTTGAGATCGCCCAACACCACGAAATTGCCCTTGTAGCCTGATTTCTTCCAGCGCGCGTCGACGATGGCGGCGACGCGTTCGGCCTGTTCCTGGCGCCGTGCGCGCGTTGCCTCGCGGCCTTCCATCATCGACTTGAAATGGTTGGCGTAGAGCGTGAGCGGCTTGCCGCCGATATCGAGCTCGATTTCCAGACAGTCGCGCGAAAACAGAAACCCGGTGCCCGCCTTGTTGCGCTCCTCGCGGTGCGAGCGCAGCGACACGATGGGGTGGCGCGACAGCACGGCAACGTCGATCTGGCGCGGGTCGAAGCAGTCGATCACCGCGCGGTGCGCGTATTTCATGCCGCCGAGGTAGTACGAGTTGAAGCGGTCGAGCACCGGCAGGCTTTCCACTTCCTGCAGGCAGATCACGTCGGCGTTGACCTTGCGGATTGCTTTTGCGGTGATGCGCTTCGATTCCTCGTCGTGGATCCTGAATGCGAGATCGTTGATGGTGAAACCGTCGTCTTCGCGCGGCGCCAAGCCGTCCTTGAAGCGGTAGCGGGCGAACAGGTTTTCGGCGTTGAAGGTGGCGATGCGCAGCGTGGGCATGGGGTGTCGTCTCAGAGGGTTTTCAGGTATTCGAGCAGGTCGGTTTTCTGCGCGGCGGGCAGCGTGGTGCCGAAATCATGGCCACCATTGCCGTTGCCACGCAGCCGCGTGTCGTAGGGCGTGCCCGCACGTTCGGCTGCCGCGCCCTCGACGACGAAGCCGACGCGCGCCGGGTCGTAGACGTCGTAGCCACGCCAGAACATTTGTGGGCGCTGCGCGGGCGGCGTCAGCAGGTCGGCCAAGGTGGGCACCGAGCCGTTGTGCAGGTAGGGCGCGCGCAGCCAGATGCCGTCGAGGTACTGCGCGACGTAGCCGGTGAGGTCGGCTTCAACGAGGCCCTTGCGTTCGATGCCCATGTCTTTGACCACGCGGTTGGCTTCGATGGCGGCGCGGCCGTTCCAGGTTTCGATGCGGCCGCGGTCGGTGCCTATTTCGGCCAGCGGCACGACGGTGCCGGTGCGGCTGCTGGCGTGGCAGGCGGCGCAGTTCGCGTCGAACACGGCCTTGCCGCGCGCGGCGCGGGCGGCGTCGATGGGGAAGGGATACTTCGGCGCGGGCTTGTTCTTCAGGTACTCGACCAGCCAGTCGATGTGGCCGAGAAAATCCTGCTTGTTCTTGGGCGCGGCGCCCATTAGCCCCAGCGCGGAATCGATGACGACCGAATACGGATCGTGCGAATCGCCGGCGAAGTTCATGCGGTCGCCCTTCTCGGGGCGGTATTTCTTCAGGTTCCACACCGAGGGCATGTCGGTGGGGCCGAAGCTGTCGTCCATCGGCCAGCGGATCATGAAATACTTGGTGAGGTTCATCGCGTCGTCGCGCCCGCGCCCCCATTCGGGAAAGTCGTGCCGGTAGATCCACTGGAACTGGCCTTCGCGTTCGATGAGCCGCTTCTTGGTGATGGGGATGATGAGGTAGCGGTAGGCCAGTCGGTCGAGCCAGTCCATGTCGGCGGCGAGGTCGATCTCGGCCATCAGCGTGTCGGCGTTGAAGCGCGGGTCTTTCGCGCAATCGACCAAAAAACGGAAGAAGGCTTCGAGGTCGAGCGTGTGGTTGGGGCCGGCGACGACCAGCGTCGGCGTCTCGTCGGGCTTCGCGCGATAGCTGGCGACGTGGCAGGCGGCGCAGGTGTTGGCGACGCGGTCGAAGCCGATGCGCCGTTTGGAAAAACCCACCGGCAGTTCGTGGCCTTCTTCCCACACCACGCCGAAGCTGGCGTAGCCGACGCCGGGTTTGGGCAGCTTGTCGGGGAACACGCGCGGCAGCACGTAGAAAATCCAATAGGGAATGCCGGCGTCGTTTTCTGCGCCCATCGAGCCGTACATGAAGCGGTCGTCCGGGTTGTCGAAGGTCGTGGCGCCGTAATCGCGCATGAAGCGGTTGTAGCCGACGATGCCCGCGATGACGGCGAGAACCAGCGTGACGATGCCGAGAATCTTCAGCCAGCGCGGACAGGTGCAGAGCGTCTTCATGGCAGCGTCCTCAAAAGGTCTTCAGGTATTCCAGCAGCGCCCACTTGTCGGCGTCGGGCAGCGTGGTGCCGTAGGCCGCGCCTTCGTGGCCGGCGTTGCCGTTGCCGGGGATCGCGGTGTCGAAGCGGAACAGGCCGGGCGCCTCGGCGCTGACGAAGCCGAGGTGTTTCGGGTCGTAGAGGTCGTTGCCGCGCCAGAACACCTTGGGACGCTTTGCTGCGGGTTGCAGCAGATCCCACAGCGTGGGCACCGAGCCGTTGTGCAGGTACGGCGCGCGCAGCCAGATTCCATCCAGCGGGGCGTTGGCGTAGCCGAAGGTTTTTCGGAAGTGGCGGAAGCGTCGTGCCGGATCGGCCGAGTACAGCATGCCCTGGTTCTGCGCGAGTTGCGGCGTGTAGGAATCGAGCCGGCCGCGGTCGGTGCCGATGGCGGCAATCGGCGTGACCTTGCCAACATACTGGCCGGTGAAATCGCTGCCGCTCCTGCCGTGGCAGGCAGCGCAGGTGGCCTGGTAGATGGCCTTGCCGCGCGCGGCGCGGGCGGCGTCGACGGGGAAATGCTTTTCGAACGCGGGCGGCGTGGCGGTGGCGATCCACGCTTCGATGCGCGCGATGGCGGCGTGGTCGATGAGCCTGGGCGTGGCGCCGGTGCCGAAGGCGGCGGAGAGGTTGCGCTCCTCGACGCGGTCGTTGTTGCCGTCCCAGTGCAGCTGCATGCCCTGTTTTTTCGCCTGGTTCCAGATCGCCGGAAAGTCCGACACGCCGATCAGCTCTTCCTTCGGCAAGTGCTCGAAGGGCACGCCGAAAATCGCCTTGGCCGAGTTGAAGGTATCGACGCGGCCCGGCCCCCAGTCAGCCTGCATGTGGATGAAGCGCAGCCGGCCGGTGAGGCCGGAAACGCCGTCCTTCATCAAAAACACCGCCAACGGGTAGACGACGTGTTTGTCGAGCAGGCCGAGTCCGCCGGCCTTTTGTTCGATGCGCGGCACCACCTGCGCGGGCGTGAAGCGGCGGTCGTTGACGCAGGCTTCGACGAATTTCTGGAAGCCCATGAGGTTCAACTGGTTGGCTGGCATGCCGGCGACGAGCATCGGCGCGGCGTTCGGCGCGGTGCGCACGGTGGCGGTGTGGCACACCGCGCAGTTGAGGAATACGCGGTCGATGCCCAGGTGCCTTCGCTTCGACATGCCCACCGGCAGGTCGCGGCCATGCTCGAAAATGAAGCCCAGCGATGGATAACCCTTGCCCGGCAGCATCTCGGGGCAGACCTCGGGCAGCACCTGGAACAGCCAGTAGGGAAAGCCCATGTTGCGCTCGCCGCCGGTGGAGCCGTATTTGAAATGTTCGACGGGGTCGTCGTACGTTACCGGGCGGTCGGGCAGAAAGCGCATGGCGGCGCCGAGCGCGAACAGCAGCACGATGGCCAGCGTGGCCCAGAAGTAGAAGCGGTAGCCGCTGCAGGAAGCGTTCGGTGCGGCGCTCATGGCGTCAGAATGGCCTGGCCGCGCGGTTCTTTTCGCACAGCTTCACGTACTGGTCGATCGAGTGCTGCTTGAGGTCGGCCGGGCCCATTTTCCCGAGGTCGTCGATGCGGCCCTGCATCCGGTTGAGGAAGGCGTCCCAGAAGCCGGGGTCGGACTGGAGCCTGCCCTTGCTGTCGAAATACAGCAGGGTGCCGGCGTGCGAATAGCCCATGGCGCGCAGCGGCACGCGCGTGACCAGGTCGCAGTTGTTCACGAAGCGGAAATTGCGCGCGCCGAAATCCTGGTCGAAGGCGCGTTCGAACGCGCGGTCGCCCACACGCGGGCCGCCAAAGCTGTAGAGCCCGTGCACCGGCTTGTCGCGCGCGCGCCAGCGGGCCGCCGCCAGTGTGGCCAGCGCCGCGCCCAGGCTGTGGCCGGTGATCCACAGTGACTGGCCGCGATCCTGGAACTCGGCGACGCACCGATCCAGTTCATCCCACACGTGCGCCAGCGCCAGCTGGAAGCCGTTGTGCACCCGGCCGAAAGGACCATCGCAGAACTGGGTGTCGAGGTCGCTCATCCAGTCGCGGAGTTTGGCAGGTTCGGTGCCGCGAAAGGCGACGACGATGGCGGCGTCGTTCGCCATCACCAGCCCCTGGGTTTCGCGGCGGTCGAGAAAGCGGAAATGCGCAAATCCCCACTGCCGGGCCAGCGGCTCTGCTTCTGCCGCGCTGTTGTAGGCAAGCCGTGCGGCTCGGGACAGGGCGACGGCATTGTCGCCGTGATACCGGGCCGTTGCTGGCTGAAAGCTTTCGAAAGGATGGGGCATGTTCGGCGCTCCGGGCATGTATCAGGGCAGGCAGGACCGCAGACGGTCGAAGGGCTGCGCGAGCAGGGTGTCGGGCACCCGGCCCTGGCGCTGGAGGCGCTGGCGCAGGTCGGCGAGCAGGGCGTCGAGCTGCGGCGAGCGCGCCCAGCCCTCCGGTGTGAGGCCGCGTGCCGTCAGGATCGCAGGCGGCGGCATCGGCGATTTGCCGCGCCGGGCGTCGGCGGTGCGGTTCATGCTCAGGCGATAG
>JAIWOS010000062.1 GCA_020217265.1 Thiobacillus sp.
GAATCGCCGGCGCCGGCGACGCCGGTGCGCGCGAAGCGGCGGTACTCCCCGGCAAGCGGCGACGCGAGGCCGAGCCAGCGTTCGAGTGCGGCGAACAGGCGCGGCGTGCCGCCGAGCAGCGTATCGGCGTCGAAGTAGAAATAGCGGCGCGGATGGCGTGTGGCGAAGTCGGCAAGCGCAGCGAGGCGATCGACGTAGTAGCCGGCCGCCCCTGCGGGCGTGGCGTAGGGGTCGTCGCGGCGCTTGTCGGCGAACAGCGCGACGATGCTCGGCAGGGTTGCCGCGGGCGCGCGCAGCGTGGTCAGGATCGCCGCGTCCGCCAGTTCGGGCAGTGCCAGGTTCAGCGTGTAGTCGTTGTGCAGCAGCTTGTCGAACAGCATCCGCCCCGTTGGTTTGAGCGCGTCGTGCGCGGCGTAGTGCGCGAGCTGGCGGTCGAGGTCGTCGGCCTGCGCGTAGCTGCGGTGCATTTCATAGTAACCGTCGATTTCCGGATGCGATCCGAGCACGTGCCCGAGGAGGCTGGTGTAGGCGCGCATGTGGCTCAACAGAAAAATTCGTGCAGGCTGCAGCATGGTTAGGCCGGCCAGTTGAGGATGAGGGATCGGTCCGGCCCGCGTTGCTGCGTCACGCCCTGGCTGGCAGGAGAACCGTCGAGCCGGGCAAGGGCGGCGGCGCTAGCCCCGACAGTCCGGTGCATGGTGGCGCAAAAGGCGGGTCAATGCGTCCTTCAGCGGGCCCTCCTCGATGCTCGCGTTCAGTTGGGACAGGCCATCGAGCGCGGCAGTCGGCAGCCCGGGTTTGTCGACAGGGGGGACATAACGCGCCAAGAGCGCGGGGTCGACGATGCTGCGCACCTTAACGACGGGCAAGCCGAGCTTGCCGAGCGCTAAGATCATGGCGTCGGTATCGTGGCGCAGCCGGCTGGCGATTGCTCCGCTCGCGCAGGCCAGAGACAACACACCCCCCTCAAAGGTTTGAACCCGCACGTGACCGACGAGCGGTGCCGTCAGCACACGGTCGAGCGCAGCCTGGAGCTTGAGCAGGGACTGCGCGCGCGCGGCCACGTCCTGCGGCATCTGCCGAGCGAGCAGATCGGCTAGGCGCTCGGCGCTCATGGTCCGGGAACCTTCCCGATGCCGACAGCTCGGAATGCTGTCTCGGGCCTGTCATGGCCGGCTCCGGTCGGCATGTTAAAATTCAACGATTTACCGCGTCCTGCGGGCATTCCGGATCCCCCATGCTGCAATCCCTGTTCAAGAAAGTCTTCGGCAGCCGCAACGACCGGCTGGTCAAACAATACCTGCAAAAGGTCAAGGCGATCAACGCGCTGGAACCGGCGATGGAAAAGCTTTCCGACGCCGAGCTGGCGGCGAAGACGGCCGAGTTCCGCGAGCGTCTGGCGCGGGGCGAGACGCTCAACGCGCTGTTGCCCGAAGCCTTTGCCGTGGTGCGCGAAGCCTCGAAGCGGGTGCTCGGCATGCGCCACTTCGACGTGCAGCTGGTGGGCGGCATGGTGCTCAACGACGGCAAGATCGCGGAAATGCGCACCGGCGAGGGCAAGACGCTGATGGCGACGCTGGCGGCGTATCTCAATGCGCTGCCCGGCAAAGGCGTGCACGTGGTCACGGTCAACGACTACCTCGCGCAGCGCGATGCCGAGCAGATGGGCCGGCTCTACGGCTTCCTCGGGCTTAGCACCGGGGTCAACCTCTCGCAGATGCCGCACGAGCAGAAGCAGGCCGCCTACGCCTGCGACATCACCTACGGCACCAACAACGAATACGGCTTCGACTACCTGCGCGACAACATGGTCTACCAGCTGGCCGACAAGGTGCAGCGTCCGCTCGCCTTCGGCATCATCGACGAGGTCGACTCCATCCTCATCGACGAGGCGCGCACGCCGCTCATCATTTCCGGCCAGGCCGACGACAACACCGAGCTCTACATCCGCGTCAACGCCGTGCCGCCGCGCCTTGTGCGGCAGGACAAGGAAGACGGCGAGGGCGACTACTGGGTGGACGAGAAGAGCCGCCAGGTGCTGTTGTCCGAATCCGGCCACGAAAAGGTCGAGGCGGTGCTGACCGAGCTGGGCCTGCTGCCCGAGGGGGGCAGCCTTTACGACGCCAGTAACATCATGCTGATGCATCACGTGTACGCCGCGCTGCGCGCGCACGCGCTGTTCTTCCGCGACCAGCACTACGTGGTGCAGAACGGCGAGGTCATCATCGTCGACGAATTCACCGGGCGGCTGATGAGCGGCCGCCGCTGGTCGGAGGGTCTGCACCAGGCGGTCGAGGCCAAGGAAGGCGTGCCGATCCAGAAGGAAAACCAGACGCTCGCCTCGATCACCTTCCAGAACTACTTCCGCATGTACGAGAAGCTCTCGGGCATGACCGGCACGGCGGATACCGAAGCCTTCGAATTCCAGAGCATCTACGGCCTCGAAACCGTGGTGATCCCCACCCACCGTCCGATGATCCGCAAGGACGAGCACGACCAGGTCTACCGCACCAGCCGCGAGCGTGACCAGGCGGTCATCAACGACATCCGCGCGCGCCACGAGAAGGGCCAGCCGGTGCTGGTCGGCACCACCTCGATCGAGGCCAACGAACATCTCTCGGCCGAGCTGAAGAAGGCCGGGCTGCCGCACAACGTGCTCAACGCCAAGCAGCATGCGCGCGAGGCCGAGGTCATCGCCCAGGCGGGCATGCCCGGCGGCATCACCATCGCCACCAACATGGCCGGCCGCGGCACCGACATCGTGCTCGGCGGCAACATCCAGAAGGACATCGACGCGATCCGCGCCGACGCGAACCTTTCCGAGGCCGAGAAAGAGGCGCGCATCAATGCGCTTAAAGCCGACTGGCAGCAGCGCCACGACGCCGTCATCGCCGCCGGCGGCCTGCACATCATCGGCACCGAACGCCACGAATCGCGGCGCGTCGACAACCAGCTGCGCGGCCGTTCCGGCCGTCAGGGCGACCCGGGCTCGTCGCGTTTCTTCCTGTCGCTCGAAGACCCGCTCTTGCGCATCTTCGCGTCCGACCGCGTCGCCGCCATCATGAACCGGCTGAAGATGCCCGAGGGCGAGGCGATCGAGCATCCGTGGGTCACGCGCGCGATCGAGAATGCGCAGCGCAAGGTCGAACAGCGCAACTTCGACATCAGGAAGCAGCTGCTCGAATACGACGATGTATCGAACGACCAGCGCAAGGTGATTTACGAGCAGCGCAACGAACTGCTCGCCAGCGAGAACATCGGCGACACCATCCGAGCCATGCGCGACGACGTTCTCAACGAGGCGATCAGCTTGCACATCGTGCCGGGCAGCATGGACGAGCAGTGGGATGTGGCGGGGCTGGAGAAATCGCTCGCCGCTCAGTTCAGCCTCGACCTGCCGTTGCAGCAATGGCTGGACGAGGACAAGACGCTCGACGAAGACGGTCTCCGGAAGAAAATCTGCGAAGCCGCCGACGCAGCCTACCGCGCCAAGGAAGTGCTGGTCGGCGCCGACGGCCTGCACCAGTTCGAACGCGCGGTGATGCTGCAAAGCCTGGACACGCACTGGCGCGAGCACCTTTCCGCACTCGATCACCTGCGCCAGGGCATCCACCTGCGCGGTTACGCGCAGAAGCAGCCCAAGCAGGAATACAAGCGCGAGGCCTTCGAGCTCTTCTCCGCCATGCTGTCCGCGATCAAGGCCGAGGTCACGCAGATCACCACTACGGTGCAGGTGCGCGCCCCCGAGGACGTGGCGGCGGTCGAACTGCACGAGCCGTCCGGCATGCAGTTCCAGCACACCGAATACGACGAGGCGCAGGATTTTGCCGCGGCCGCCGCCGAGGCTGCCGCGCCCGCCGCCGGCGAGACGCTCCCCAAGGTCGGCCGCAACGACCCCTGTCCCTGCGGCTCGGGCAAGAAGTACAAGCATTGCCACGGCAAGCTGGCGTAAGGAGAGACACGATGCCGTACTACGTATTCCGCCTGGGCATGTTCAAGGTGATGGAAAAGCAGGGCGAGTGGGCGAGCTTCAAGGAAGCCAAGGCGCACGTCAACGAACTCAGGAAAACGCTCGACCCGAAGTCCGGCGACCAGTACAAGATGATCTTCGCCGAGAACGAAATCGTCGCGCAGGAAACGCTCGCCGCCGAACGCGAACTCGACAAGACGCTTTCCGGCGACGACTGGTAGGATGGTATGGCGCGTTGCGCCAGGCCGGGTCCGGCCCGTTGAACCCTTCGAACTGATTGCATGGCCGAGTACAACGAAGACGCTTACAAGCTGGCCCGCAAGGCCTACATCGAATACAGCTGCCCGTTCGAGCGCGCGCTGCTGTCGCGTTGCGTGGCCTGTACGCGTTCGAAGAAGCTCAATCTCGCCGAGCGCGAGGCCATCGCCTGCGGCGCGCCGGAGGTGCGCACGCACTGTCTGGCCTTCTATCATGCCCTGCACGACAACGCGCAGTTCGCGTTGAAGATCAACCCCGATGCGCCGTGGCCGTTCGGCAAGGAAATCCGCGCCCAGTGCGGCGGCGTGCGCGGGCTGGCCGCAGCCCTGGGTGGCGCCGGCGACGAGACGACCGACATCGCTTCGACCGTGCTGCAGGGGCTGGCGGAAAAAGGCGACTGCGCCGCCTTCCCCTACTCGGAAATCATGCGCGCCGTGGTGCACTACGAACCGCGCAAACGGCGGGGCTGACGGAACCCGGGCGCCGGGTTGGCGGTCGTACCTGCGCTGACTATACTCATCGACATGCGTGCCTCGTTCAAAGCCCTGCTGACGCTGTGCCTGATGCTGGCCCTGCCGCTGCAGGGCTATGCGGCGGCGACCATGCTGTCGTGCGCGTTCGGCCACGGCAGCGCGCCGCCGGCCGTCGAAACCGCGCCGTCGTGTCACACCACCGAAACGCCCGATGCGCCGCCTGCACGGCACGACTGCGCACATTGCGCCGTGTGCCTGCACGCCACCGCGCTGCCTATCCCGATGGTGGCCGCCCTCCCCGAAGCGCAAAGCGTGCGCGACTATGCGTCCGTCCCCGCAACTGTCCTTGCCAGTCACGTGCCCGACGGGCCCGAACGACCGCCAAGGTCTGACCTCGCCTGATTGCCCGCCGCGCAAGCGGCATCCTTCAATCACGCGCGGCGATTGCCGCGCAGCGAGGACATCATGAACACGTCATCGATCCCGCGCCGCAGGGCGCACTGGGCCTGCGCCTGCGCGCTGGCCGCCGGGCTGGCGCACGCCACCCCCCCGAATCCGGAGCCGCCGTC
>JAIWOS010000081.1 GCA_020217265.1 Thiobacillus sp.
GGCGCGCTCGATGTCGCGCAGCGAAGCGGTGGCTGGCGCGGGGGATGCAGCCGGCACCAGCGGGGGCGGCCGCAGGTCGGCTGCGCGGATGGTGCCGTCGCGGCAGCTGAGCACGGCGTGCTGCAGCAGGTTGCGCAGCTCGCGCACGTTGCCGGGGAAATCGTAGGCCTGGAGCGCGGCCAGCGCGTCGGCGGAAAGCCGGCAGGGCGCCTGCCCGCCGGCAAGTTTTTTCAGCAGGAAGCCGGCCAGCTCCGGCAGGTCGGCGCGGCGCTCGCGCAGCGGCGGAAGCACGACGTCGATGCCGGCCAGCCGGTAGTAGAGATCGAGCCGGTAGCGTTTGGCGTCGACTTCGTCGAGCAGCTGGCGGTTGGTGGCGGACACCACGCGCACGTCGGCGGTGAGCGTGTGCGTGCCGCCGACGCGACGGAATTCGCCGGTTTCGAGCACGCGCAACAGCTTGGCCTGCATGGCGAGCGGAATTTCGCCGACCTCGTCGAGGAAGAGCGTGCCGCCGTCGGCGAGTTCGAACAGGCCTTTTTTCAAGCCCTGGCTGCCGGAAAACGCGCCGCGCTCGTGGCCGAAGAGTTCGCTTTCGAACAGGCTTTCCGGCACCGCCGCACAGTTGACTACGATGAAGGCCGCGCCGGCCCGCCGGGAGCGCGCGTGGATGAAGCGCGCCGCGAGTTCCTTGCCGACGCCGGATTCGCCGTAGAGCAGGATCGAGGCCTCGGACTCGGCGACCCGCGCGAGATGGTCGACGCATTCGAGAAAGGCCGGCGAGCGGCCCACCATCTGCAGGGTGTCGCACAGGCTGCCGGGCTCGGTCTCCAGCGGGAACATCTGTTCGCCCAGGTAGACTGCGCCATCGGCACCGTGCAGCCGATGGCCGCGGATGCGCGTGCGTTCGGGCTGCTCGTCGGCGTGGAAATGGGTGTGGATCACCTCGACCGTCTGGCCCTGGCCGAACAGCGCGCGGTGCGGGCAGTCCTCGCCGTTTTCATGGCAGGGGCGGTCGGAATGGTGCGATACCTGGTGGCAGCGCCGGCCCACGATCGATTCCGGCGAGATGCCGTGGCTGTCGCAATAACGCTGGTTGGCGGCGACGATGCGGTAGTCGCGGTCGATCACCACGAAGGGCTGGTCGTGGGTGTCGATGAGGCTTTTCAGATCGAGGTCCATGGTCGTGCCTGTCATGACGAGTTGCGCAAGTTGTCATGTCGTTACTGTCATGTCAAGCCGGGCGCCGGCTCCGGAGGTGCATGAAACGGGGCATTTCACGGTGGCATGCACGTTGCAACAAGGCCGCCATCACAACGACAGGAGAGAACCTCATGGCCCACATCGTCATTCTCGGCGCCGGCGTCGGCGGCATGACCATGGCGTACGAAATGCGCGAATCGGCGCGCCGCGAAGACCGCGTCACCGTCATTTCCAACAACGCCTACTTCCAGTTCACGCCATCCAACCCCTGGGTGGGGGTCAACTGGCGCAAACGCGACGACATCACCATCGACGCGGGCAAGTACCTCGGCAAGAAGGGCATCGACTTCATCCCCGTGGCCGCATCGCGCGTGCATCCCGACAGGAACCAGGTCGAACTCGCCGACGGCCGCACCATCGACTACGACTATCTGGTGATTGCCACCGGGCCCAAGCTCGCCTTCGACGAAGTGCCCGGCCTCGGCCCCGAAGGGCACACGCAGTCGGTGTGCACCGTCGAACACGCGGAAAATTCGGGCAAGGCGTGGGAGCGCTTCGTCGCCAGCCCCGGCCCCATCGTCGTCGGTGCGGTGCAGGGCGCCTCGTGCTACGGCCCCGCCTACGAATTCGCCATGATCATGGACACTGACCTGCGCAAACGCAAAATCCGCGACCGCGTGCCCATGACCTTCGTCACCGCCGAACCCTACATCGGCCACCTCGGCCTCGGTGGCGTGGGCGACTCCAAGGGGCTGATGGAGTCCGCCCTGCGCGAGCGCCACATCAAGTGGATCTGCAACGCCAAGGTCGTCAAGGTCGAAGCCGGCAAGATGTTCGTCGCCGAGCACAACGACAAGGGCGAAGTCATCAAGGAACACGAGCTGCCGTTCGCGTATTCGATGATGCTGCCGGCGTTCAAGGGCATCGACGCGGTGTTCGGCATCGAGGGGCTCACCAACCCGCGCGGCTTCATCACCATCGACCCGCACCAGCGCAATCCCAGATACCGCAACGTCTTCTCGGTCGGCGTGTGCGTCGCCATCCCGCCGGTCGAGGCGACCCCTGTGCCCACCGGTACGCCCAAGACCGGCTACATGATCGAATCGATGGTCACCGCCACCGCGCACAACATCCGCGCCCTGCTCGATGGCAAGGAACCGGAAGAGAAAGCCACCTGGAACGCGATCTGCCTCGCCGATTTCGGCGATACCGGCGCCGCTTTCGTCGCGCTGCCGCAGATTCCGCCGCGCAACGTCAACTGGTTCAAGGAAGGCAAGTGGGTGCATCTCGCCAAGGTGGCGTTCGAGAAATACTTCATGAACAAGATGAAAAAGGGCTCCACCGAACCGCTGTACGAAAAATACGTGCTCGGCATGATGGGCATCAAGAAGCTGAAGTGATTCTCCAGGCCTCCTCGGGCCTTTGCTTCGGGCGCCCATGCGGCGCCCATTTTTTTGCCGGCCAGCCGGGCACGGGCGGCTATAATCGCCAGCCTGCGCGCCGCATTTCAACCGCGGCGCGGCGAAGGACACGCCATGCTCTTGATGATCGACAACTACGACAGCTTCACCTACAACCTCGTGCAGTACTTTGGCGAGCTGGGCGAGGACGTGAAGGTCGTGCGCAACGACGAGATCGACCTTGCCGGGATCGCCGCCCTGAAGCCCGACCACATCGTCGTCTCGCCCGGCCCCTGCACGCCCAACGAGGCCGGCGTGTCGGTGCCGCTGATCAAGGAGTTTGCCGGCAAGGTGCCGATCCTAGGCGTGTGCCTCGGGCACCAGAGCATCGGCCAGGCCTTCGGCGGCAAGATCGTGCGCGCCAAAGAGCTGATGCACGGCAAGACGTCGATGATCCAGCACACTGACAAGGGGGTATTCCACGGCTTGCCCAATCCCTTCCGCGCCACGCGCTACCACTCGCTGGTGATCGAGCGCGAGTCGCTGCCGGACTGCCTGGAAATCACCGCCTGGACCGACGACGGCGAGATCATGGGCGTGCGCCACAAGTCGCTGGTGGTCGAGGGCGTGCAGTTCCACCCGGAATCCATCCTCACCGAGCACGGCCACGCCATGCTGGCGAACTTTCTGAAGGAGCGCGTGTGATCGAGCCCAGGGAACTGCTGACGCTCCTGATCGAACGCCGCGACCTGCCGCGCGAGGCGATGCTCGCGGCGATGCGCGCCGTGATGGGCGGCGAGTGGACGCCGGCGCAGATCGCCGGTTTTCTCGTCGCGCTGCGCATGAAGGGCGAAACCGTCACTGAAATCGCCGCGGCGGCCGAAGTGATGCGCAGCCTCTCGACCAAGGTGCCGCTCGACGGCGTCCCCCATCTGGTCGACACCTGCGGCACCGGCGGCGACGGCGCGCACACCTTCAATATTTCCACCGCCGCCGCCTTCGTCGCCGCGGCCTGCGGCGCGAAAGTCGCCAAGCACGGCGGCCGCTCTGTGTCGTCCACCTCGGGCAGCGCGGACGTGCTCGAAGCCCTGGGCGTCAACGTCAACCTCGCACCGGAGAGGGTTGCCGAGGCAGTGAAAACAATCGGCGTCGGTTTCATGTTCGCGCCCAACCACCACAGCGCGATGAAGTACGCCGCGCCGGTGCGCAAGGAACTGGGTGTGCGCACACTCTTCAACCTGCTCGGCCCGCTCACCAACCCGGCGGGCGCGCCCAACCAGGTGATGGGCGTGTTCCACCGCGACCTCGCTGGGCAGCTCGCCCGCGTGCTCGGCCAGCTCGGCAGCCGCCACGTGTTGGTGGTCAACGCCGAGGAAGGCCTCGACGAAATCAGCCTCGCCTCGCCCACGACGGTGGCCGAACTGAAGGACGGCCACGTCACCGAATACGAACTCGAACCCGGGCTCTTCGGCCTGCCGCAGGTGGCGGCCAGCGACCTGGTGGTGAACAGCAAGGACGAAGCTGTCGACATGCTGCTCGCCGCGCTGGAAAACCGGCATGCGGGCGCAGCGGCCATCGTCGCCGCGAATGCGGGTGCCGCGATCTACGTGTCCGGACGCGCCGCCAGCCTGATGGCCGGCGTGGCCGTCGCGCGTGGCGCCATCGAGTCTGGTGCCGCACGTGCCACCCTCGAACGTTATCGCGCTTTCAGCCAAGCTTGATGGACAGGGAGGCAAAGGAGGTAAGGGAGGAAAACCTTGCCCGATTGGGGGAAGCGATCATCGGGGGTGCAATGCGCGTGCATAGTGCTCTGGGTCCCGGCTTGCTCGAATCTGCCTATGAGGTTTGCCTTTGCCACGAATTGAGCAAGACCGGATTGCGTGTGGCGCGACAGGTCGCGCTACCCATACGCTACGATGGCATTGAACTGGAGGCAGGGTACCGACTTGATCTCGTTGTAGAAAATTCTGTCGTGCTGGAACTCAAATCTGTCGAGAAAATTTTGCCAGTTCACATTGCCCAGGTTGTCAGTTACCTGAACCTGGGCGGATATTCGGTCGGATATCTTCTTAATTTCAATGTGTCGCACATGCGTGATGGCATACGACGCTTGAGCAACAAGCGCAATAACCCTCTCGTTCCTCCCTTGCCTCCCTGTTGATATTCATGAGCGACATCCTCGACAAAATCCTCGCCACCAAGAAAAGCGAAGTGGCCGAAGCGCGCACCGACGTGCCGCTGGCGGAAATGCGCGCGCGTGCCGAGGCCGCGGCGAAACCGCGCGACTTCGTTGGCGCGCTGCGCGCGAAACTCGCGGCGGGCCAGCCGGCGGTGATCGCGGAAATCAAGAAGGCCAGTCCCTCCAAAGGCGTGATCCGGCCCGACTTCCGCCCGGCGGAGATTGCGACGAGCTATGAGCGCGGCGGTGCGGCGTGCCTTTCGGTGCTCACCGACGTCGAATATTTCCAGGGCAGCCCGGGGTATCTGATGCAGGCGCGCGCGGCATGCGCGCTGCCGGTGCTGCGCAAGGATTTCATGATCGACCCTTATCAGGTGTACGAGGCACGGGCGATGGGGGCAGACTGCATCCTGCTCATCGTCGCTGCACTGGAATTGAAGGCAATGCAGGATCTGGAAGCGCTGGCGCTGGAACTCGGCATGGCGGTGCTGGTGGAGTCGCACGACGCCGCCGAACTCGACGCCGCGCTGACGCTGAAAACGCCGTTGCAAGGCATCAACAATCGCAACCTGCGCACCTTTGAAGTGAGTCTCGATACCACGCTGGACCTGCTGCCGAAGATCGGCCCGGAGCGCATCGTCGTCACCGAATCCGGCATTCTTGCGCCCGCCGACGTGGCGCGCATGCGCGAAAGCGGCGTGAACGCCTTCCTGGTGGGCGAGGCCTTCATGCGCGCCGACGATCCCGGGACGGAGCTGGCGCGGCTATTTGCCTGATTCTGGTTGAACAGGGAGGAACGGGAGGTAAGGGAGGAAGAGCATTTCCTCCCCGTCCTCCCTTACCTCCCTGTGGATTCGTCTTTACCGCTTCCCGCCGAACAAACTCCCCAGCACCCCGCGGATGATCGAGCGCCCGACCTGGCTGCCGATGGCGCGCGCGGCGGATTTGGCAAGCGCTTCGACCGCGCTTTCGCGGCGCCCCCCGCCGCCGAGCACCCCACCGAGTACGCCGCCCAGTCCGCCCCCGGATTCCGTCGACTTGGCGGCCCTGGCATCCGCCTTCGCCTGTGCTTCTGCTTCGGTTGCCTGCGCGGCCTGTTCGGCGCGCGCCTTCAGTTTTTCGTAGGCGGACTCGCGGTCTACGACGGTGTCGTATACGCCGGCGACGAGCGAGTTCTGCATCAGCTGCCGGCGCTGCGCCTCGGTAATCGGGCCAATCTGGCCCTGCGGCGGCACGATGAAGGCGCGTTCGACCACGCCGGGACGCCCCTTGGCGTCGAGAAACGACACCAGCGCCTCGCCCACGCCGAGTTCGGTGATAGCCGTGGCTTCGTCGAGCGCGGCGTTGTCGCGCATGGTTTCGGCGGCGGCTTTCACCGCCTTCTGGTCGCGCGCGGAAAAGGCGCGCAGCGCGTGCTGCACGCGGTTGCCCAGTTGCGACAGCACCTTGTCGGGCACGTCGGCGGGATTCTGCGTGACGAAATACACGCCCACACCTTTGGAGCGGATGAGCCGCACGACCTGCTCGATCTTGTCGACCAGCGCGTCGGGCGCGTCGTTGAAGAGCAGATGCGCCTCGTCGAAGAAGAACACCAGCTTGGGCTTGTCGAGGTCGCCGGCCTCGGGCAGGTTCTCGAAGAGTTCGGACAGAAGCCACAAGAGTAGCGTGGCGTAGAGCTTGGGCGACTGCATGAGCTTGTCGGCCGCGAGGATGTTGACGACGCCGCGGCCGCGGTCGGTCTGCATCAGGTCGGCGATGTTGAGCATGGGCTCGCCGAAGAGCATTTCGCCGCCCTGCGATTCGAGTTCCAGCAGCCCGCGCTGGATGGCGCCGATCGACGCCGCCGAGACGTTGCCGTATTCGGTGGTGAAGGTTTTCGCGTTTTCGCCGACGTAGGCGAGCATCGCCCGCAGGTCTTTCAGGTCGAGCAGCAAGAGGCCGTTGTCGTCGGCAACCTTGAACACGAGGTTCAGCACGCCGCTTTGCGTCTCGTTGAGATTCAGCATGCGCCCGAGCAGCAGCGGCCCCATGTCGGAGACGGTGGCGCGCACGGGGTGGCCCAGTTCGCCGAAGGCGTCCCAGAAGGTGACGGGGTAGCCCTTGTGTTCGAAGCCTTCGAGTTTCAGCATCGCCACCCGCTCGTCGACCTTGGCGTTGCCGCCGCCCGGCTGCGAAATGCCGGAGAGATCGCCCTTGATGTCGGACAGGAAGCACGGCACGCCGATGTCGGAAAAGTGCTCGGCCAGCGTTTGCAGGGTGACGGTCTTGCCGGTGCCGGTGGCACCGGTGACGAGGCCGTGGCGGTTGGCCATCTGCGGCAGGATGTGGAGTTCGGTGCTGTCGTGCTTGGCGATCAGGAGCGGTTCGGTCATGACGAATTCCAGGAGACGGGGCGAGGCCGAATTCTAGCGACTTCGACACGCTGCGATGTTAAGGAATGTATAGAAGCGTTCGCTGATATTCCCGTATCATCGGGCCAGACAAGAAGACGGGAGAGAAACTTGGCGACGGATACACGGCTGCACGAAATCGTCATCGTCGGCGGTGGCGCGGGCGGGCTGGAGCTCGCCACCCGGCTGGGCAACCGGCTGGGGAAGAAAAAGCGTGCGCACATTACGCTCATCGACGCTTCGCCCTCGCATCTGTGGAAGCCGCTGCTGTACGAAGTGGCGGCGGGCAGCCTCGATTCCTACGCCGAGCGGCTGGAGTATCTGGCGCAGGGCCACTGGCACGGCTTCACCTTCCGGCTGGGGCGCATGGACGGGCTCGACCGCGCGCGCAAGGTGGTCAGCGTGGCGCCAACGCTGGATGAAGCCGGCACCGAGATCATCCCGCGCCGCGAGTTTCCCTACGACACCCTCATCATCGCCGTCGGCTCGGTGGCCAACGATTTCGGCGTGCCGGGCGTGCTGGAACACTGCGTGATGCTCGACACCCCCGAGCAGGCGCGCGAATTCCACCGCCGCCACATCAACGCCTGCCTGCGCGCCAACACCCAGAACGAGGCGGTTGCCCCCGGCCAGCTCACCGTCGGCATCGTCGGCGCCGGCGCCACCGGGGTCGAACTCGCCGCCGAGCTGCACGACACCACGCGCGAGCTGTCGTCCTACGGGCTCGACAAGATCGATCCCGACAAGAGCCTGAAACTGCTGATCGTCGAAGCCTCCGACCGCATCCTGCCCGGCCTGCCGCCGCGCCTGTCGGCCGCCGCCGCCGAGCGCCTCACCGAGCTCGGCGTGGAGATGCACGTCAACGAGCGCGTCGTCGAAGTGCGCAAGGACGGCATGCTGACAGCCTCCGGCAAGTTCATCCCGGCCTCGATGATGGTGTGGTCGGCCGGCATCAAGGCCCCCGATTTCCTCAAGGACATCGACGGCCTGGAAACCAACCGGCTCAATCAATTGGTGGTGCGGCCCACGCTGCAGACCACGCGCGACGACGACATCTTCGCCCTCGGCGACTGCGCCGCCTGCCCCATGCCCGACGGCCGCAACGTGCCGCCGCGCGCGCAGGCCGCGCACCAGCAGGCGAGCTTGATGGCGCAGGCCATCTGCCGCCGCTTTCGCGGCAAGCCGCTCCTGGAATACGAATACCGCGACTACGGTTCGCTGGTGGCGCTGGGGCGCTTCTCCACCGTCGGCAACCTCATGGGCGGCCTCACCGGCGGCAGCGTCATGATCGAAGGCGTGCTGGCGCGGCTGGTGTACTGGTCGCTGCACAAGATGCACCAGGTCGCGCTGCACGGCTGGTTCAAGACGGCGCTGTCGACCTACGCGCACTTCATCAGCACGCCGACGCGGGCGCGGATCAAGCTGCACTGACAGTGGGCGGGATCATCATGCGGCCGGGTTCGACACGATTCCTGCTCGTCATTTGCCTGGCGCTCATCGTCAACCTGCCGCTGCCCGCATGGTCACGTGTGGAGACCGCGCAGACGAAGCAGACGCTGGCCTACGGCAGTGACCCCCTGCAGGCCCTCGACCTATGGCTGGCGCGCGAGGCGCGTGCGCCGCTCGTCGTGTTCGTACACGGTGGCGGCTGGAAGCGCGGCGACAAGGACAACGCCACCGGCCGCCACAAAGCGCCGCACTACACCGGGCAGGGTTATGCGTTCGCCTCGATCAATTACCGGCTGGTACCGACTGTCCGCGTCGAGGGTCAGGCCGCCGACGTGGCCGCCGCGCTGAAATACCTGATCGATCGCGCTCCGGAATTCGGCATCGACCCGGGCCGGGTCGTGCTGATGGGGCACAGTGCCGGGGCGCATCTGGTCGCGCTGGTCGGCACCGATCCGGCTTATCTGCGGGCAGCCGGGCTGGCACCCGAGGCCGTGCGCGGCGTGATCGCCATCGACGGGGCGGCCTACGATGTGCCGGGGCAAATGGCAAGCGGCCCCCGTCTGATGCAAGGCACCTACACGGAGGCTTTCGGCACCGACCCCGCCCGCCAGCGCGCACTCTCACCCGTCTGGCAGGCGGATGAGCCCAACGTCGCCGAGTTCCTGCTGCTCTACGTGCAGCGCGAGGACGGCATCGAGCAGGCGCGGGCGCTGGGCGCAGCCCTCGAACGCGGCGGCAGCCGGGTCGAGCACGGCCGCTTTCCCGGCCGGGGCCTGCTCGGGCACATGGAAATCAACCGTCGCCTGGGCGAGACCGGTTTTCCGGCCACCCGCCGCGTCGACGACTGGTTGAATCGGATCTTTGGCGAGCCTGCGCCCGGTCCCTAACGCAATTTTTTTGCCTGTGACTCAAGCCAGCCTCGCCTTGGCCGATATTGGCCTTGCCTGTCACGCCCTCATCTGGCGCATACCCTTGAATGCCCCACGGCAGCGCGTGCAGTCGTCAGAACCAATAACGGGGATACTTCCGCGCCATGCTGTTTGCCTACCCAGCCTGTCTTTTGCCGACGTGGACCGTCGCCGCGATCTCGCGCGCTTGCGCGCCTGATCTGTCACGAATCCATCGGCCATGACGCTGCGCTTCCTGACCGAGCCGCCCGACGCCAGTCTGCTGATCTACGGGGTGTATCAACCCTGGCTGGTCATGCTGTCGGTACTGGTCGCGATCTTCGCTTCCATCGTGGCGCTGGAA
This sequence comes from Thiobacillus sp., assembly GCA_020217265.1. Taxonomy (GTDB): domain Bacteria; phylum Pseudomonadota; class Gammaproteobacteria; order Burkholderiales; family Thiobacillaceae; genus Thiobacillus. Next base: position 9,870 of record JAIWOS010000081.1, read on the forward strand.
ACCGCGCGTCAACTGGAAAAAACCGCATCCGGTCGGGTGCGCACGATCCTCCTGATCGTCGGCTCGCTGGCCTTGGGCGGCGGCGTCTGGTCGATGCATTTCGTCGGGATGCTGGCGTTTCAGCTCTGCGG
>JAIWOS010000082.1 GCA_020217265.1 Thiobacillus sp.
CGGAGCCGATTATGACCCGCTGATGACGCTGTTTTCGATGCTGCCGAGCGTGCTGGCGAGTGCCGTTGCGCTGAGTCTCCTCAGCGAAAAAAACGTAACCCCGAGTCGCATGCTTGCTGGCGGCGTGCTGATCGGACTGGGGATCGGCACCATGCACTACACCGGCATGGCTGCCATGCGCGTGGCCGCCACCCTCGCCTACGATCCTGTGCTATTCGTGCTGTCGGTGCTTGTCGCCGTGGTGTTGTCCGTGCTGGCGCTGTGGATACGCTTTGGCCTGATGCGCTACTGGCCCAGCCTGTCCCCCACCCTGGCCCTGCTGGCGGGCGGCACGGTGCAGGGGCTGGCGATCGCCGGCATGCACTACACCGGCATGGCCGCCGCGGTGTTCACCGGTGACCCGACCCGGTGCAGTTTCATCGAAGGCTTGAGCGATAGCAGTTTCCTCGCCATTGCCATCGGCGGCGTCACCATGCTGATCACGCTGCTGGCGATGGGGTTCAATATCTTCATGAGGCAAACGGACCTGGTTACGCGCCTTCGACAGCAGCGGCAGAGTCAGGCCGCCATCGTCCAGACCTCGGTCGAGGGCATCATCCTAATCGATGAGCAGGGCACAATCCAGGAATTCAACCCCGCCTGTGAAACCATGTTCGGGTACTCGCGTGACGAAGTGATCGGACGCAACATCGGACTCATGATCCCGTCGCCGCACCAGCGCTGGCATGACGGCTATATAGAAAGTTACTTGCAGACCGGCAAGCGCCGGGTGATCGGCTCGATCCGTGAGGTCGAGGGTCTGCGCAGCGACGGCACGATCTTTCCGGTCGAAGTCTCGGTGGGCGAGGCGGTGGACGATTCGGGGCGCGTGTTTGTCGGCGTCCTGCGCGACATTTCGGAGCGCAAGGCCATGGAGACTTCGCTTCGCCAAGCCAAGGAAACGGCCGAGCAGGCCCTGCAGGTGAAATCCGCGTTCCTCGCCAACATGAGTCATGAAATCCGCACCCCGATGAACGCTGTGCTCGGCTTTCTGGAACTCGCCCTGGCCGAGCGACTGGACGAACCCCTGAAGCATCACCTCGAAACTGCCCATCGCTCTGCGCGCACGCTGTTGCGGCTTCTGAACGACATTCTCGATTCCGCCAAGCTGGAACAAGGTGCGGTGGTGTTTGAACGCCAGGCTTTCTCGCTTGAGGCGGTGCTCGCCGACCTGCACTCGCTCTTCGTGTCGCAAGCCAGCAAGAAAGGGATTGAACTCAAGGTGGCGCGGGCGCCCGAGGTGGCCGCGTGCCTGATCGGTGACGAACTGCGCCTGCGTCAAATCCTGTCGAATCTCCTAGGCAATGCGGTCAAGTTCACCGCGAGCGGACAGGTCGATCTGTCGGTTGACCTCGACCATAATGGCCTGATCCGCTTCCGCGTACAGGACACAGGCATCGGCATTCCGGCAGACCGGCTGCCGCACATTTTCGAGCCCTTTGTCCAGAGCGATGCCTCCACCACCCGCCGGTTTGGCGGTACGGGGCTGGGAACCACCATCGCCCGCCAGCTCGCGGAAGGGATGGGTGGGCGGATCACGGCCGAAAGCACCGAGGGGCAGGGCAGCTGTTTCACGGTGCTTCTGCCCATGGAGGCGACAGCGTGTCCCGAACGATCGATCGAATCCGCGCTCGAGTTGCCGCCGGGTACCCTGAATCTGAACGTGCTGGTGGCCGAAGACGTCTCTGCCAATGCCGAGCTCATCACGCTGCGCCTGCAGGGGCTCGGACACCGGGTGACCTGGGCGCACAACGGGCTGGAAGCCGTGCAACTGGCCGGGGAAGGGCAGTTCGACCTGCTGCTCATGGATGTGCAGATGCCCGAGATGGACGGCTTGGAAGCCGCCCGCCGGATCCGTGCCGACGAACAGCGCGAGGGCCGGCCGCATCTGCCCATCATCGCCCTCACCGCGGGCGCATTTCACGAGGACCGTGAAGCTGTGCTCGCCGCCGGCATGGACGGCTTCGCCACCAAGCCGCTCGATTTCGGCCAGTTGTGCGGCGAAGTACGCCGGGTGCTAAACCTTGATGCGGCGCACGGAACGTCCGAGACGACAGGCACCGCAGCCAACGTTCACATACGCGGGATCGATATTGAATCGGCGTTAGCGCGCTGGGGAGATATCGAGGCGTATCTTCAGTCGCTCAAAACCTATGCGGGCAGCCTCTACGAGAACTGCTCGCAGGTGCGGATGGCGCTCAGCGAGAAGCAAACTGACTCGGCGCTGGAACGCCTGCACGGCATCAAGGGGGCGGCGGCCACGCTGGCCATGACACGCGTAAGCCGGATCGTCGAATCGCTCGAAACCGTCCTGCGCCAGCCGGATCGTCCGGAGGGGCATACCGAGATGCTGCTGTCTGATCTCTTCACTGCGGTGCATGAATTACAGGTCGAGCTCGCCAACTTGCCACATTCCCGGAAAGCACAGTCGACAGCCAAAAACCCGGACTGGGAGTCGGCCGTTCTCCTGCTTGAAGTGATGTACGCAGGATTTACCCGCGGAACCTGGGATGAAGGCAAACTGGCTGCGCTGGCCGAGGCGATGGGCGAAATGGCGGAAGACGCGAGTTTGATGCAACTCCAGGCGGCCGTGCAGGAGTTCGACTTCGACGCTGCGCAAAGACACGCAAAAATACTGCTGGAAAAGGGGCGGGAGGCACTGAATCATGCCTGAATGCCTGATCCGATTGTGGCTGGTTCTTGCCTTTGCAATCGCGCCAGCATGGGCGGCGGATAACCTGCACGTGATCGCCGTGCATTCCTACAATGCCGACTATGCGTGGACACGCGGGCAGCACGATGGGTTTGTCGCCGCGCTGAGGGAAGCCAGGCCCGACGTGACGGTGAATGTTGAATATCTAAACACCAAGCAACGCCAGCCCGACCCGGAATACTTGGCTAGATATGCCGATTTCATGCGGCAGAAATACGCGGGCGTGCCGCCCGATGCGTTTTACGTGACCGACGATGATGCGCTGGTTTTTGCGCTGGACGATCTGCTGCACACGTTCCCCGGGACGCCCATATTTTTCTCGGGCGTAAATGACCCCGACATGCTGGAGCGCATCAAGGGATTGCCCGTGACCGGCGTGTTGCAGAACATGGACGTGGCGAACAACCTCAAACTGATTGCTGCGTTGCGCAACAACCATCGTCACGTTCTCGTGGTGGGCGACGGTTCGGCCACGTTCGCGGCCATGGTGCGCGACATTGATCAGGCTATCAGGACGACACCGGGATGGGAAGTGACCTATCTAGTGTCGTCTGACCTTGATGTACTGGCGGCGAGGCTGGCCGAGCAGCCGGACACGCCCGTCCTGCTGACGACTGTGGGGGGGGTTCGCGACGTCTCCGGGCAAGTGATGAATTCGTCCCGGACGCTGTCGCGGCTCAGCCAGGCCACGCGCGCGCCTGTGATCAGCATGCAGGATGTTCAGGTCGTGCCAGGTGTGCTGGGCGGTAAGGTCACCAGTGCCGACGCGCAGGGGCGCGAGGCGGCCGGATTGCTGATCGCCTGGTCAAGAGGGACGGCGCTGGGGGACATGCCGCCAGTTCGTTCAAGCCCCAACGAGTGGCTCATCAACGAAACCGAGCTGCATCGGTCTGGCGTGGTTCTGCCGGATATGGTCGTGACAAAAGCCCGCTATGTCTATCTTCTGCCCAGTTTTTTCGAGCGCCACCGGGAAACGGTTCTGATGGGTATCGTTCTCATGAGCGGCGCGCTCATGTTCGGCGTGCTGTTCCTGATGATAGGCGTGGGCAAAAATGTGGAGTGATGCATGAAACAACGCATATTGCTGGTGGACGACGAGCCGACCAACCTTCAGATCCTCAATGTCATCCTGCGGGATGACTACGAGCTGCTGTTCGCCAAGGATGGGGAGCGCGCCCTGCACCTGGCCGAACAGGAACAGCCCGACCTGATTCTGATGGACATCATGATGCCTGGCATGAACGGCTACGACGCCGTGCGCGCGCTCAAGTCGCGCGTCGCGACGCGCCGCATTCCGGTCTTGTTCGTCAGCGCGATGAACGAGGTGGGGGACGAAGCCCTCGGGTTCGAGGTTGGCGCGGTCGACTATCTGACCAAACCGGTGAATGCACCCGTTGTGCGCGCGCGCGTGCGCACCCATCTGTCGCTCGTGCAGGTCGAGGAATTGCACGAAACCCGCCTGCAGATCATCCAGCGCCTCGGGCGGGCGGCGGAATACAAGGACAACGAGACCGGCCTGCATGTCATCCGCATGAGCCACTATTGCCGCGTGCTCGGGCTGGCTGCCGGCATGAGCGAGGCCGAGGCGGATGAACTCTTCAACGCCGCGCCCATGCACGACATCGGCAAGATCGGCGTGCCTGACCGCATCCTGCTCAAGCCCGGCAAGCTCGACGAGGACGAGTGGAAAGTCATGCGCAAGCATCCCTACATCGGCTACAAGATCATCGGCGAGCACGCGTCCAGCCTGCTTCGGCTGGCGGGTCAGATTGCTTACACGCATCACGAAAAATGGGATGGCAGCGGGTATCCGCGCGGTCTTGCAGGCACGGACATTCCGCTGGCGGGACGCATTGTCGCGATTGCCGATGTCTTCGATGCGCTCACGACCACGCGTCCCTACAAGCCTGCCTGGGAGGTGGAGCGAGCGCGCGCCCTGATCGAATCGGAGGCAGGCAGGCATTTCGATCCGGACCTGGTGCCCCGTTTCTTCGAACACCTGCCCGACATACTCGCCATCCGCGACCGCTGGATGGATCCGCAGGAATTCGTGCCGTCGTGGTGAGGGGCGGCTGTACCGCTACAGCCACGCCGCCCCGCGTACCCCGCTCGAATCGCCGAATCTCGGCGGCACCAGGCGCGTGTCCACCCGGTCCGAAAACACGTAGCGCCGCCACAGTCTCGGCACGGTGTCGTAGAGCCGGGTGATGTTGGAGAGCCCGCCGCCCAGCACGATGACGTCGGGGTCGATGAGGTTGATGACGCCGGCGAGTGCGCGCGCTAGCCGTTCTTCGTAGCGCGCCAGCGTGGCGCTGCACGGTCCGTAGCCTGCGGCCGCCAGTTGCGCGATCTCGTGCGCGGGCAGATCCTCGCCGCCGTAGCGCACGTGATCGGCGGCCAAGCCCGGCCCCGAGAGCCAGGTTTCGATGCAGCCTTTCTTGCCGCAATAGCAGGCCGGCGCCATCTCGAGTTCGCGCGGGCTGGGCCAGGGATGGTTGATCGCTTCGCCGGTGGCGGGGTGGTGGCCGGTGGATTCGCGGTCGGCCTGCCGGTGCGCGAACTGGAAGTAGGGCAGGGGCGAGTGGCCCCATTCGCCGGCGATGGCGTTCGGGCCGGCGAGCAGACGCCCGCGCACGACCACGCCGCCGCCCACGCCGGTGCCGAGGATGACGCCGAACACGGTCGCCGCACCCGCCGCCGCGCCGTCGGTGGCTTCGGAGAGTGCGAAGCAGTCTGCGTCGTTGGCGAGCCGGATTTCCCGGTTGAGCGCGCGCTCCAGGTCTTGTTTGAGCGGCCGGCCGTTGAGGCAGGTCGAGTTGCAGTTCTTCATGCGACCCGTTGCGGGCGAGACGGCGCCCGGGGTGCCGACGCCGACGCTGCCTTTTGTGCCCAGTTCGACCTCGGCGCCGTGTACCAGCGCGGCGACGGCGGCGACGGTGGCGACGTAGTCGTTTTGCGGGGTGGGAATGCGCCGGCGCAGGATTTCCTCGCCCGTGTCGTTCAACGCGACGAGTTCGATCTTGGTGCCACCAAGGTCAATGCCCAGGCGGAGGGCGGGGGGCTCGGTGCTAAAATCGCGCATTCACTCAGCTTCGGAAACAGACATGGCAGGACATTCGAAATGGGCCAACATCCAGCACCGTAAAGGCCGCCAGGATGCCAAGCGCGGCAAGATCTTCACCAAGCTTATCAAGGAAATCACGGTGGCCGCCAAGATGGGCGGCGGCGACCCCAACATGAACCCGCGCCTGCGGCTGGCGATTGACAAGGCCAAGGCCGAGTCGATGCCCAAGGACAACATCGAGAATGCCATCAAGCGCGGCACCGGCCAGCTTGAAGGCGTGAACTACGAGGAAGTGCGCTACGAAGGCTACGGCATCGGCGGCGTCGCGGTGATGGTCGACTGCCTCACCGACAACAAGACCCGCACCGTCGCCGACGTGCGCCACGCCTTCACCAAGCACGGCGGAAACATGGGCACCGACGGCTGCGTGGCCTTCCAGTTCAAGCATTGCGGCCAGATCATCCTGGAGCCGGGCGCATCCGAGGATGCGGTGATGGAAGCCGCGCTCGACGCCGGCGCCGACGACGTGATCTCCAACGACGACGGTTCGATCGAGGTGCTGACCTCGCCCGATCCCAAGATTTTCGAGGCGGTGAAAAACGCGCTCGAAGCCGCCGGCTTCAAGCCCGCGGTGGCCGAGATCACCATGCGGCCCGAATCCGAGACCGAACTTGCGGGTGAGGATGCGGTGAAGATGCAGAAGATCCTGGATGCGCTCGAAAGCCTCGACGACGTGCAGGAGGTGTATACCAACGCCGTGTTGCCGGAGTAAGAGGGGCCTGCTAAAGTGGTCATAATTAAATGACCACTCGGGCGGATACATGGAACTGCCGGCAACCGAATTCAAGGCCAAATGCCTCGCCTACCTCGATCAGGTGGCGCAGACGCGCGCCAGCATCACCCTCACCAAGCACGGGCGTCCGGTGGCTCGGCTGGTGCCGGTGGAGGAGGGCAAACCCGAGCTGTTCGGACGCCTCGCTGGCACCGTGCAGGTCCGCGATGACCTGTTGAAGCCCGTCGACGAAGCCTGGGAGGCGGATGTCTGACGCGGGGCTGGTCATCGATACCCACGTCTGGCTCTGGATCGAGGCCGATCCGGATCGATTGGGCAAGGCGGCGCGAGCCCGCATCGATGCGGCGGCCCGCGCAGGCAGCTTGTGGGTGTCGGTGATGTCGGTGTGGGAAATCGGCATGCTTGTGGCGAAGGATCGCATTCGTCTTGCCATGCCGGTCGACGAATGGGTGCGGCAGGCCTCGGCCACCCCGGGCATGCAGATGCTGGGATTGATTCCCGACATTGCACTGGAATCGACGCGCCTGCCGGACGCGCCGCATGGCGATCCGGTCGACCGGATGTTGATCGCCAGTGCGCGCGTGCACAACCTCACGTTGGTCACGGCAGACGAGAAAATCCTGGCTTATGCGGCGCTCGGACATTTGAAGGCATTGCAGGCATGAGCGGTATCCGCATCCTCGGCATCGACCCTGGCCTCAGGCACACCGGTTTCGGGGTCATCGAACAGACCGGCCAGAAGCTCGCCTACGTGGCGAGCGGCGTCGTGATAAGCGGCGACGGGGAACTGCCGACCCGGCTCGGCGTACTGTTCGCCGGGATCAGCGAAGTCATCGCGACCTGGCAACCCGATACCTGCGCGGTGGAGATCGTCTTCGTCAACGTCAACCCGCAGTCGACGCTGCTCCTGGGGCAGGCGCGCGGCGCGGCGATCTGCGCGGCGGTGTCGAACGAGCTGACGGTAGCGGAGTACACCGCGCTGCAGATCAAGCAGGCGGTGGTTGGCCACGGCAAGGCGGCGAAGGAACAGGTGCAGGAGATGGTGAAGCGCCTGCTCGCGTTGCCGGTGGCGCCCACCGCCGACGCGGCCGACGCGCTGGCGTGCGCGATCGCCCATGCGCACGGCAGCCGGCTGGGAAATCAGTCCACCGCAGGGTACCGTGTCCGCGCGGGCCGACTCGTCAAGGGATGATCTTGCGATGATAGGCAGAATCACCGGCATCCTCGCCGCCAAGCAGCCACCACAGGTGCTGGTGGACGTGAACGGCGTCGGCTACGAGATCGACGTGCCGATGAGCACGTTCTACACCCTGCCCGCCATTGGCGAAAAGCTGAGCTTGCTCACGCACCTGGCGATCCGCGAGGATGCGCACCTGCTCTACGGCTTTGGCAGCGAGACCGAGCGTGCGGCGTTCCGCGAGCTGCTGAAGGTCTCGGGCATCGGCGCCAAGACCGCGCTGTCCGTGCTCTCGGGGCTGTCGGTGAACGATCTCGCGGCGGCCATCGCCGCCGGGGATGCCGGCCGCATCGTGAAGGTGCCGGGCATCGGCAAGAAAACCGCCGAGCGCCTGCTGCTCGAACTCAAGGGCAAGCCGGTGTTCGCCGGCGCGATCGCCAGCGCTCGGCCGGCGGGCGCGTCCGACGACGTGCGGCAGGCGCTGCTCGCCCTGGGCTACAACGAGCGCGAGACGGCCGAGGCGATTCGCGGCCTGGCCGCCGACCTGCCGGTGGGCGAGGCGATCCGGCTGGCCTTGCGCAGCCTGTCGAAGGCTTGAATCGTGTCAAACGTGCCGGCCGACCTCAACCGCCGTCTCCAGACTCGCCTGTGGATCGTTGCGGCGGTGTTCGGGCTCGCGCTCTCGCTCACGCTCTGGATGGGCGCGCGCGAGGCCGATGTGCGGCGCGACGCGCAGTTGCAACAGCAAATCCACCAGGCCGAAAAGAACGTGTTGCGGCGGCTGGATTTTTACCGTCAGGCAGCCCGGCAACTGGCGGACGAGCCCGATACTCATGACCTGATCGTGCTTGGCGATCCTGACAGTCAGCAGAACTGGGCGCAGACGCGTTTCCACTTCATCCCCGGCGTGATCGGCCTCGCGCTGGTCGGGCCGGACGGGCAGGTGCTCGGCAATGCCGGCGAATTGCGCGTGGGCCCGGCCTGCACGCGTGACCTGCGGGCGCCGGGTGTCATCGGCAGCCCGCGCTTGCTGGTGCATCGCGCACCGAAGGCGCCGGCGCATTTCGACATGACGGTGCCGGTCAAGGGTGTGGGCGGCGACGTGGTGGGCGGGGTTTTCCTGAGCCTGGGGTTCGACCAGCTGCAACGGGTGATCGACGATTCGCAGACCCCGGGCCATGCGCTTGCGGTCGTCGATCGAGCCGGCCGGGTCGTGGTGCAGACGGCGAACTGGCGGCCGGACGCCGTCGACCTCGAACGGCCCCTGCACGACACCGGCTGGCGCATACAGGCCAAAGGCCCCGCGCCTGCGCTGTCGAATGAGGAAAAAACGCTGATCGTCGCGATGGCGCTTTCCCTGCTGGCAGTGCTGGCGGTCATGCTGGAAGGAATGCGTACGCTGCGGCGCAACATGAACCGCGATCTCGCCATGATCCGCGACGGTCTGGAAGCCGTTGCGGTCGGCGCGCCGCTGCCGCCGCTGTTGCCGACCTACAGGCAGTTCCAGCCCGCCATGCGCGAAATCGAACACATTGCCGGCGAGATCGAGAAACAGCGCAGCGAACTGGCACGCCTGAGCCTGACCGACGGGCTGACCGGGCTGCCGAACCGGCGTGCGCTGGAGGGCCGCTTCGAACTGATGCTGGGGTTTGCGCAGCGCGGCCATCCCATCGCGCTGGCGCTGCTCGATCTCGATCGCTTCAAGGCGCTCAACGACGCGCAGGGGCACGCCTCGGGCGACCGGGCGCTCGGCGCGCTGGCGCGGGCGATGTCGGCCGTGTCGCGCCGCACGGATTTTTACGTGCGGCTGGCAGGCGATGAATTCGTGGCGGTGCTCGCCGGGCTGGATGCGCAGGGCGCGGCGATCTGGTACCAGCGACTGACCGCCTGCTTTCAGGAGGAATTGCGCGCCGCTGGGGTCGACGCCGAACTGGGCATCAGTGCCGGCTATACCTGGCTGGCGGGCGAAGACGACCTGAGCCGCGCACTGGGGCGCGCCGACCGCGCGCTCTACCGAGCCAAGGCGGAAGGGCGCGCGCGGCTCGTGGTTTATGCCGACTCGGGCGAACAGCGTGCGCGGTAGAATCGCCGCATGATCGAAACCGACCGCCTCATCGCGCCTGCCGCCGCCAGCCCGCAGGAAGAACAGATCGAACGCGCGCTGCGGCCGCGCACGCTGGCCGAATACGTCGGCCAGGCAAAAGCGCGCGAGCA